>JBEDUS010000419.1:0-4762 GCA_040414975.1 Candidatus Udaeobacter sp. | reverse complement strand
ATCAGAGAGTTTGGCCGGTAATTTTCGACATTACTGGTTCCAATCTGTGCACGCACCTTGAAAATCATAGACTTAGAAAGAATACATATCGGTGCGGGCATCACGATTGGCCAGTAATGTCGGCAATCCGGACACTGGCCAGAAACCAGCTTCTAGGACATAGGTCCTGCCTTGTCGCCAAGTGTTTACGAACGGTTCAGTCAACGCTGCGGCGTTAGGCAGGACTAATCGTCGCTGACGTTGCAAAGTGGCCTCAGCTTCCGGATTGCTCGTGACTCGGAAATCGTCGTCGGCAGTCAAGGATTGAATTCGCGGAGAAGGATCTAAACATCATTCGCGCCCTACCGTTGGCGTCCCAATTCGTCCCGATACACCACGCCGTCCTTCATCACAAAGCCAACGTGTTCCAACGCATTGATATCATGCAGCGGGTCACCAGGTACTGCGATAATGTCAGCCAGTTTGTTGGCAGTTATGGAGCCCACCCGATCTTGCCAACCCATAATCTCGGCATTAAGCGATGTGGCCGAAACAATCGCAGCCATCGGCGGCTCGCCCAATTCGACTCGTATCGCGAATTCCTTGGCGTTCAGTCCGTGCGGAATCACCGATGAATCCGTTCCAAAGCCGATCGGCAACCCAGCCGCTAGCGCCCGCTTGAAACCGGCGTACGCAATATGGCGAATGGCGCGTGCACGTTGTCGTTCACTCTCCGGAATTGGATTTGCCGCATCACTCCGGTCGATCGCCTCATAGGTGTAAAGTGTAGGCACGTAAAATACCTGCCGATTCGAAGCTTTGAGCAGTGACACCGCTTCGTCGTCAAGATACGATCCGTGATCCACGGTCCGAACGCCTGCGCGAATCGCCGCCTTTATCCCGTCAGCGCCATGTGCGTGCGCCGCCACTTGTTTACCCCAGCGACGCGCTTCTACGACGGCGGCGCGAATTTCTTCATCTGAATATTGTTGGGCCCCTGGCGAAATGCCCGCGGAAAGCACTGCGCCAGTTGCAAAAATCTTGATGAAGTCCGCGCCGTTTTTGAGATTCGTGCGCACTGCCTTTGTGACCTCGCTCGGACCATCCGCCAGGTTCTTCACAAGCGGAACATCAACATAATCGGAAAACTGTCGCGCGTCCCCTGCTCCTCCCGTCGAAGAAACAAAATTTCCCGCAACCATCAGCCGTGGCCCAGGCACAGCACCTTCATCGATCGCGCGGCGCAGTTCTACGTCCACATAGGGCCAAGTGGGACCCATGTCGCGGCACGAGGTGAATCCCGCGAGTAGCGTGATGCGGGCGTTTCGTGCCCCCCATAGCGCGTCACGGGGCGGTGTAGATTTTGTCAGCGCATCTTCCCAGTTCACGCGCTCGTCACCGGTCAGGTGTGTGTGTAGATCGATAAGTCCGGGCAGCAGCGTTGCGTCTCCGAGGTCGATGAGGCGAGCACCTCCAGGAACGCGTAAATTCGAGCCGACCTCAATGATTCGCGCGCCTTCAACCCGGATCATTGCGGGCTGCAAGATCGGAGCACCCATACCGTCGATCAGTCGTGCGGCCCTCAAAATAGTGATCTGCGCAGGTGGTGCCTGCCCGTTAGTTGCCGCGGCAGGAATGAAACACAGAAACAATGCGAGCAACCATCGCGCGAACGGGCCAGTACATATTGAGTGGTCCATATTCGGTCACCTCATACCAAATGACGTATATTAGTCGAGCAGATACTACACGATGCCTGGCGGCAGTACGAGAAAAGTGCTCCTGCGACTGAGTGTTGCTGTCATTTTGGGAGCGAAATGAAATGCTTAAGAAGCTGTTCGTATTTTCCATTTGCCTCGCCACAATCGGATGGGCGGCCACAAAGCCCGACTTCTCAGGTAACTATGGTGCTCAGCAGAAGAAAAGTGACAAGGCGATCACGGCGTCTCTGCATGTCGTCCAGACCGAATCGGCTGTCGAAGTCACGCGAATTTACGGAGACAGGTCCGTTACGAACAGATTCCCACTGGACGGCAGTGAGGGTGATTACACGACGGAAACGGGCGTGAGGGGGAAATGCAGAGCGCAACTGAAGAACGATACCCTTGTATTGGAATCATTGGTGGCTTCGCGCCCGACCGCGAATGCACCGTCTATCCGCTTCGACACTATCGAAGAGTGGCGCCTCTCTGCTGACACCAAGACGCTGACGATCAAAACGGAGATTAAGTCTCCCGACATGCCCGCTGAGGTGTTGGCCGCAGCGTTTCCGAACAATCCGCGGACAGAGAAGTATCAGCGGGCTGATGCGCGATGATTGGCGTAACATCTTCATTACACTCACGACACTGGCTTTTTTGTCGTTCATTGGTGGATGGTTGGCAATACGGACACTGGCCCGAACGGGCTTCTCGGAAATAGGTCCTCGCTAGTCGTCAAGTGTTTAGTAATCCGCCCGGCCAGCTCCCGCATAACAGCTATTCGTGCCGATCTCCGAAACGACGGCCGCTTGCCTGCAAAGCAGGGGCACTGGACGGCCTACAGAAATTCGAGTGTCATACCAGTGTCATACGAATTGTGATGAATGGCGGCAAATGGTGAATAAGAACTGCAAAGAGAAGGTAAATCCGACTACTCCCGTTTAACTAGATCTTGCTGATTCCCCTCGATTTGTCTCGGCTCCGGCACAATTGTGATTAAATCAGGCACAAGGCTGTTAACCGAAATGTTGGAGGTTCGAATCCTCCCCGGGGAGCCAAACTCCTTGCTGTCAGCTAGTTGCAGACAGGTTTTTTTTGCATCTGTCGGAATGTAACGGCTGCTTCGGAATTTTCGAGGTGGAGACCGATAAGAATTCTGCAAAAACCCAATGTTTTGGTGAAAATCACAACGGTCCGTAGACCGAGCATTCGGTTCATAGCCGAAGGTGCGCCCGATGCCGCGACAGCATTGGCGTTTTGAGCTAGCGGTTCCTCTGCTCGATTCTGGTGGTTGTTCTTAAAGATCGCGTGAAAACTAGCTCACCTAACTTACCGTTATCTTATAATCGGACACATATATGATCCGGTGTCCGTGCACACTAACTGCTACGTTGCCTCCAAGGTCGCAAATGCGGAATCCACCTGGGGACGTTCGCGCAGAAGTCTTGGTACTCGAGCCATAACTCTTCCGCAAGGTTGGTTCTTCGTAGTGAGAACAAACAGATAGAATCCAGCCCAAACTGCGATCCCGTACTCAAGAACGGACACTGGCGAAAAACAGCCCTTGACCGAGAATTAGCGACACGACGGCAACATACATAGGATTTCGTACATACTGGTACCACCCACTGACAACTAAATGGCGCGTTGGGAAGATGGGCGCAGGCGTACCGACGCCTTGGAGAGCGAAGCGGGTGAAGGAGTCCAAAAGAACAGGAAGACCGGCCGCAATCAACAATACTCCGACAGGCCGAAACAAGGAGATTCCCAAGAGCGGTACTCCAACGTGCCAACCAGAAATCCGCCAAGGTACGTAGCCGGCGACAATTCCCGGAGCAACAACGAGAAATAAAGCGGAGCCAAGGATGGCAAATACTCGTCTCATTAGCTCCAAGTCTTCTGCTTAGAACAGCATGCTAGCCACTAGCCGTCCTGAGGCTCATTCCAGGGGTTCTGATTCCAATCTCAGGTTGCCTCATGGAAGCGTGCTCGAAGGAGGAGGACCTCTTAGAATTAAACCCAAGTCACTCGTTCCGCATCACCCACATGGGATCAAGGGCCGCTGTTCTTTTCGCAGGCAGGTAACACGCTGCTACGCTGACCACCAATAGCGAGATCGGAACGGCCACGTAGGTTGCAGCATTGGGAATCATCAGTCCGAAGACACCTGCGGCAAGCGCCGGCGCCGCCAGAATGCTGAGTCCGCCCCCAAGCGCAACGCCCGCGACGGCCAACAGCACGCCTTGGCGGAGCACTAGATTCAACACATTGGAACGGGTGGCGCCCATCGCCATGCGAATCGCAATCTCCGCTGCACGGCGGCTGAAAGAATACGAAATCAGGCCATACAACCCAATTACGGCTAGCGTAAACCCCAGAAGCCCCATGGAAGCAATGATGTCGAGAAGCACCCAGGCGCTCACCACGCGCGCCTGGTAGGCCGACTGCAGTGTGCGAAGATTCATAACCGGTTCATTTGGGTCTAGCGAACCAACGAGTTCGCGCAGCGGCGCGGCCATCGCCGCGGGATCGCCGTAGGATTCCACAGCGAGTGTCATGCGCGGTCTCCAGTTCTGCTCGTATGGCAAATAGATGTACGGGCGAGGCGCTTCGGTAGGGGAATCATATCGCCCCGTCGCGGCAACACCGACCACCTCGGCAACCGCTCCATTCGCACTATCCAGATGAACCACTTTCCCGACAGCCGGCTGGTTTGGCCAATAAGTCTTGGCAAACTGCTCGTTCACAATCGCGACGCGTGGCGATTCGTTGTTATCGTCTGCGCGGAATGCCCGTCCGTGCAGAATGGCAACCTTCATGGTGCTGAAGTAGAGGTCGTCGACGCACCCTCCAAGCACGCCCACATGCTCCTGTCCGCGCCGAAGCTGGAAACCTTCTGGGACAACTGCCAACGATGACTGATCCACTGCAAGTGGAAGACTTTCGGCCAGCGTAACGGAAGATATGCCTGGCAGGGTGCGTGCACGATCGACGAGTTTGCGATAGAAATCATGCGTCTGCGCGCGCGAATAGCGGACAACCGAAGGGTTGAGTTGCATACTGATTATATGATCGATGCGGGA
>JBEDUS010000418.1:0-3536 GCA_040414975.1 Candidatus Udaeobacter sp. | reverse complement strand
GCGGTGCAAAGGCGAATCACCGAGGAGGTCGAAGGGCTATTCCGACTTCGACAGCTCCAGGTACACCGCCCATTCACAGTTGGCGCTGCGACTCTCTATCAACCCCATTCGAATGGGACAAAGTCGGTTTTTGTCACGCTTGGTGGGGTACTAGCCTTTCGCGTAAAAGGCTGGCAAAGTTGACCTTGTTGTTCGCGACTCTTCTGGAGCCATCGTGCAGGACAGTAAGGCGGAGCGCATCAAAGGTGATACAAAGTTTATTGATTCGCTGCTGCCAAAACTTTTCCGTTCCGCGATTCTCAGGGCGCTATTGGACAGCTACAATGCCGCCGTAGGCGATCCATCAAACGAACTAGTGCATCTGTACGAAATTCGCGAGGCGCTTGCTAGACACTTTGGCGGAGATACCGAAGCCCGCCGAAGATTGCGAATCGAAGAAGACTGGAAGCGGCTCGGTTATCTCGCGAATCAGGCACCGCTGAAGGAAGGACGGCATCGCGGCAGACATTCTAACCTCCGTCATGCGACGACAGCCGAACGCGACGAAGCTCGTAAGATCGCCCGCCACTTGATTGAAGTGTTTGCGAATCAACTTTAACTGCGAATCGCTGCAACCAGGGAAGCGTTCAGTCACTCTTTAATATGGGTTGCTGACGCGCATCGCGATGATGGCAAACGGTTCGTTGTACACGCGGATGAAAAGCTGACTGCGTTCCTGGAAATGGAAGCGAGCGGCGGGGCGATCCTTTCTTTAAGAGATCGCGGAATACTCGCGTGCGACATTTTTGCCGGCAAACTAATGACAGACCCCACCGAACCGAAGCTCACCGCGATATCGAACAGCCGCGTGGCGCAGGCAAACCGCTCCGAAAGCGACGCGTCTCCAGTTGTGAAGCTAATGACCGCGCCATCGCCTGTGGCTTGTGCGCGGTACAGTGGATGTCCGGAGATGGCAAGCTGTAATCCTCATGAGCGAATTCGAACGCAAGCCTCACTTGCAGCAATACGCCTCTCGGGCGCCGCCCTCGTCAATGGTTTCCATGCCGGAGGGAAGTCGCGGATCAGCCCTATGGAATCGACCAAGATCTCGGACCTGAATTTTCCATTGCGATATTCGTAACGATCGGTCGCGATTCGCGTATAGCTCTGTTCCGCAACATGCAGCGTAAAATCCGGAAAGCGCAACCAGGCTGCTCGAACCCTGGCCGATGCCCCAACCGCGAGGCGAAGTCGCCGGATCGGCAGCGTGTTCGTCGAAGGACTGAAGCTAAGATCGACGTCGGTGCAGCCATCAAATTGCGGCAGCTCCGTTCGATTGTGTATCCAGCGTCCATTCGGCTTCACGACAATCTGATGATGGACAGGACGTTGATTAACCCAACCGTCCACGAGCACCAGGCGCGTGCGCCAATCTTTATCGCAGCGCACTTCGTATTTTAGCATACAAGGCGAACCGACGTGTTCGAATGCCGATGTACCGCACAAGAGCTAGCCATTATCGGTTCGCTGTAGATGCGCCCATTCTAATCCCCTCAGGTCGTTACGACGCCACCATGCAGAACGTTCCTCTGTTTTCACGGGCGCCCGCCGCTTGGCAAACATCTCCTGTTCAAGACGCCACGTTTTCCCATTGTCCGGCGAAGTGTAGCCGCGCCAGTGAAACGATCCCGGGGTAATTTCAGTAAACATCCAACGCAGCGCGCTGCCGTCCATGTCTTTTCCTTCGAGGACAATCGCATCGCCCTTCTGTCCGCCCTCTAAATGAATGTAAATCGGGCCTGTAGCAGCCATGAAAGTGATGTGCCACCGCTTGGTGGTTTCATCGTAGTAACGGATCGTGGTTCCGATTCCGCGCTCGCCGTGAGCTGGATCCGATTTCGGTGGACCGACAATCACGTCTTGAATCGCCCGCCCATCGAGAATCCATGAGAACATCCATACTCCGGGCTGATGATAGACGATCTGATTCGCCTCATTGAATAACTTGATGTCCATGTCCCAAACGCCGATGAACTGCCCAAACGTGCGCAGCCTTTCTTCATAACCGGGGTGAACGTTGGGCGCGCGGAGATTTTCGATTGCCGCCTGTGTGGAATCGTTAGGCAGAACGATGTGGGGAGGTTGCCGTTGCATTTGAGCTAAGTTCGGAGCGGCGCTGAGTTGACCGAAAACGGAGAGCGGAAGGCTGGCGCATGATAAAAACGCCTTGGCGGAAGTAAGAAGGGAAGTTGGCTTCATGTTGGACAGAATCGCATTCAGGATGTAACCTGTCAAATTAATATTGCTGGTTACACCGAAATGCTTGCAAGTTGCGATCGGTTGCCCGTCACTACGACGGTGGCGAGGGGTGGACCGATTTTCGAATGGGATGGCCGTCATCCGGCCTTGGACTTTGTGAATACGCTGGACGAGCGACTCTCCGCAACGCCAATCGAGCGATTGAGCAGTTATGCGGCGGTTGCATCATTTGCACGGCAGGCAAGGCTGATTGATCCGAATACCGCAAACCGGCTTTTGACCCAGACCAGCCAGGCGGAGGGAAAACGCGTGCTTCGCGAAACTTTGGCGTTTCGCGAACTGCTTTACAACGTCTTGCGCGAGTATGCTAACCACCATGCCCCCGGCGTGTCAGAAACCGCAGGATTAAACGAACGGCTGGCACACGCGAGACTGCACAAAAGGTTGAGTGTACGTCCCGAGCGAATTTCAGTGACTTGGGACGAACCGTTGGCGCCGGATCGCTTGCTGTGGGAACTCGCAGCGTCCGCAGACGATTTGCTGCTTCAACATAAGCTTGGCCGACTTCGGAAATGTGCTGCGTCCGATTGCGGCACGCTCTTCCTCGACGTGAGCAAAACCGGTCGTAGGAGATGGTGTTCGATGGCGAACTGCGGCAACAGAAATAAGGTTCAGCGATTTCGAGTTCGGATCTCGTGATCTACGTGGAGTGCGAGCAACTGGAAGAACCTTGTCGTGCGTCGTAAGCAAATCACGGCGCTTTGCCAAATGTTTTTCTGACAAACTTTTGCGACCGGCGCAATCGCGACCAGTTAATTAGCGGGGGGCTTTCTGAGCGAACTCATCAGCGGCGAACCCCTGGAAATTAGCAAGCAATTGCCTGCCAATTGAATTTCAAAGTCAGTTGTTATGGGGACTAACGGTAGGAATTCGTCGCGTGCCTTGTTCAACGGCGATGATGCGTGTAGGCGAGTGTAAGTCTGGCGAGTCTAACGCCGTTTAGATAAGAGCGGTCAGACAAATGAGCCGGATATACTAGAATTTGTGCTACAACGAATGAATTTCCCGGGGGCCGCAGCACGAGAAAACCGCACCGAAGCGCAGCGGGATCGCGTTTACGACCTAGAAACAGCGAATTGACAGTCCGTTGATCGCGCGAACTTTGTTACACTCAGGTATCTAAATGCGCCCGTAGCTCAGCCAGATAGAGCGACGGATTTCTAATCTATTGTTATTGCCTCTAAGCCAACATGTTTCCTCTGAACATGAGCGAACATTAGCGACACAAAACGGCCATT
>JBEDUS010000417.1:0-3722 GCA_040414975.1 Candidatus Udaeobacter sp. | reverse complement strand
AGATAGACAAAACTGACGTCTCCGTTCTTCCGCGTCACTTTCAACTTGTGCGCTGGCGTTCCATCAACGTCTTCGGTTCCGAGATATTCGACCGTATTTCCTTTCGCCTGCCAATCGACCAATGGCCCATCGATCTCTGCGTCTTCCACGAGCGCTTTGACATCATCGGCTGACATTCGTTCGGGATCTTTGCGTCCAAAGAACGGTGAAACTTTCCATCCTTCCTTTCCGTCAGACGCCTCAATCTGAGTCATTCCCTGGAGAGACGCTTCATTGCGCACTTCGTCAGGCCGTTTCTTGATTTGCGTGAACGCCAATTGAATCTGCCCTTCTTGCACAAGCATTTTGCCGGTGAGCCGCAACGTCTGGAGATCGTGCAATGCAGTAGCGCCGCCTTTCGCCTCGATGTTTTTGGCAACCAAGTCATCGACGGTCGGTTGACTTTTGTCTTGAGCCCACGCTGTCACCGCGCTGAATGCGGTTAGAATCAGACAAATTATAATACGAAATTGCATGCTAGGTTGGCGACGAATAGGAGACACCGGAGCAACAGCAATGTTCAAAGGCAGAACTAATGTAACCATCCTCCCAAGTGTCTTTGGAAGAGAGACGCACCCAGGATCCGATTTGGATTCAAAAATCATTTAGCCAATCATTCGTAACGCAGCGCCTGGACCGGATCGACTCGCATGGCGCGACGCGCCGGAATATAGCAGGCGCAAAATGCAACTGTCGCCAGGGTCACGCTTGCGATGAGCATAGTACCGAGATCAGTCGCGCAGACGCCAAAAAGAAGACTTTGCAAAAGGCGAGAGCAGGCGAACACGCCGATCAAACCGCCCAGCACGCCCATGCCAACAAAGCGCATACCCTGGCCAATGATGAGACGCAGGACGTCGTAACGTTGGGCGCCGAGCGCGAGCCGAATTCCGATCTCCTGCGTCCGCTGCGCGACCGAGTAGCTCATCACTCCGAAAATTCCCGCCGCTGCCAATAGGAGAGCAATAAGTGCAAACAAACTTACCAGCATGGCGTTTAATCGCGGTTGCGCAATCGACTGGGAACGGTAGTCGGCAAGCAACCGCGCCCGGTAAACTGGCACGTCTTTGTCGATCTCGGTTACGGCACGACGCAGAGCCGTAGTCACCGAACCATGGTCAATCTGCGTCCGCATAAAGATCGACAGCGATGGAATCGCGAATTGCGGATATGGAACGTAAATCTGTGGTTTGGGCGGGACCTTAAGACTGATCAAGTGCATATCGCCCACTACACCGACGATTTCCCGGACAGGCGGTTTGCCAGGCTCGACCGAGCCGTTTGGAATAATCCGTTTGCCGATTGGATCTTCGCCGTGAAAAAAATGCTTCGCAAAAGCCTCCGTCACAATCGCGACCGGTGGCGCATTCCTGTCGTCCCGCTCAGTGAACCAGCGACCTTTAAGCAGGGGAACGTGCATGGTTTTGAAATAATCAGAGGTGACAGCATTAAATTGTGCCACTGGTTGCTGACCTTGCGGCACTGGGTGGTCAGCGAAATTAAAGTCGAAAGTGATCTCACTGCCGCTGAGCGGAATCCACCATGCCGCTGCGACCGACTGCACTCCAGGCTCGCTGGAGAACCGTTCCAGCAGTCTTTTGTAAAAAGCGGCTGCTTGTTCCGGCTTGCTATAGCCTGCTTGCGTAAGCGCAACGCGCGCTGTCATGACATTCGTCGCGTCGAACCCGCCAGGAACTCTCTGCAGGTGGATGAAACTTTCGACAAGCAATCCGGCGCTTGCCAGCAACACCAGAGCTAGGACGATCTCGGCCACGACGAGCGCAGCACGCGTGCGGTGAGCGCTTACGCTTTCGCTTGAACCGCGGGGAGCTTCATTGAGTGGCCCGGCAAGATTCGAATGCGATGCTCGCCACGCAGGAAACAGACCGGACAGAATTCCAACTCCAAGACTGACGACAGCGGTCACGGCAAGAACGAGAAGATCCGGTGAAATTTCCTCGATACGCGGCAGGCTCGGCAAAAACGCTTTCAGCGAATCAATGCCCCAGATCGCAATCACCAATCCGCCCAGGCCGCCAAGCGCCCCGAGCAAAGTACTTTCAACGAGCAATTGTCTAATTATGCGCCAGCGGCCGGCACCAAGCGCAGCACGGATGCTGATTTCTCGATTGCGCGAAAGCGAACGCGCCAGCAGCAGGTTTGCGACGTTGACGCAAGCGACAAGCAGTACGCAAGCGGCCATTCCCCACAACATCAATAGCGCGGAATGCGCGCTGCCGACCATAGCGCTGATCTGTGGAATGACTTTCGCGCCAGTGTACAGCTTTGAGTCCGGATACTGTTGACGCCAGCTTGCCGTAATGCTGTCGATGTTTGCCTGCGCCTGCTGGATCGAGACGCCCGTTTTCAATCGCGCGATGCACCCCAAAAAATCATTTTCACGCTGCTCCGTCATTGGCGGCGAACCGTCCTTCGATTCGCGCAGGCTCGACATCGAGACCCAAAGTTCCGGCGAAACCGCCGCAATCGGAAAAGTAAATCGCGGGGGCATTACCCCGATTATCTCGAATGATTGCCCATCGAGCGTAACTGTTTTGCCGACAACATTGCGATCCGATCCAAATCGGCGTTGCCACAATGAATGGCTCAAAATAACCACATGATTTCCTGGATTATCTTCCCTGGGCAAAAACGTCCGCCCAAGGACCGGTTGCACTCCCAGCAGCGGAAACAAATCGGCTGATACTGATTCGCCCTGAACATGCAGCGCTTCGTTTCCATCCGTGAGCGTGCTCACACCCTGGTTTGTATAAACCGCGACCCGGTCGAAAACCTTGTTCTGGTTACGCAAGTCAACGTAATCGAGATACGAGACTGAACTGATGTCCGTTCCCGGATCCGCTTTTTCGCGGGTGTCGTATTCGCCGACCGCGACAAGATTTTGCGGTTGAAGGAACGGCAGCGGCCGTAATAACACTCCGTTGAGTACGCTGAACACGGCGGTGTTGGCACCGATTCCGAGCGCAAGTGTTAACACGACGACAAATGTAAATCCCGGGGACTTACCCAGTTGGCGTAGTGCGAATTTCAAATCGGCGATCATCAGTATTCCCTCACACGGGAGCTTAGTCACTCGTAACGCAGCGCCTCCACGGGATTCACCCGGGTTGCGCGGCGCGCCGGAACAAAACAGGAAAGCGCGGCAACGATTGTCAGTAGACCGGCGACGGCCAAATAAATCGACGGATCAAGCGCATTTACTTTGAAGAGAATGTTTCGTAAAGCAGCCGCAACCAGGACTCCGAGCAACAAAGCGGCGCCGCCGGCGCCGAGCACAAGTCCGATAAGCAACTGCCACGCGCCCTGCGTCATGACCATTCGGAAAATGCGGCGCGCATCCGCTCCAAGCGCCATTCGAATTCCAAATTCTTGCGTGCGCTGGCTCACAGAAAAACTCATCACGCCGTAGAGACCCACCGCGGAGAGAACAAATGCAACGCCACCGAAAATCGCGAACAGGCTAACGATGATACGATTGCCAGAGAGGCTTTCGTTGTGCAACCGAGCGGGTGTGCCGGGAAAATAAATGGGAACATCCGAATCAAGCTGAGCAACGGCTTTTTTCAGCGGCGGACCCAACGTTTCGGCGCGCTGGCCTGCGCGCGGTCGAACCACAATCGTGCAAAATTGAGTGGGCGGCGATGTACCAAGGAGCGGCATGT
>JBEDUS010000416.1:0-6950 GCA_040414975.1 Candidatus Udaeobacter sp. | reverse complement strand
GACACGCCAACTGCCCTTCGTACGCTGGGCTTCCCCAACGGCCAACTTCCGCAGAATACTCAGAATACTGTCGGGATAGCCGTAACCCTCGGATTTAAAGACACTCTGGTGTTTCGCGTTACGAGTGTGGGAAGGTCTGGCGATGTTACACGTACTGTTCAGATGATAGTATCAAAAGGAATCGGTGCAGGCGGTGGCGGCCACCCTAGCGTGATCAGTTGGAAGGAGCTTTGATATCGAGCCCGGAATGCCATCCATTTTTATAATCCCAACAGCGCACGGATGGAATTTTCTGCGTTCAGGCACGCCAGCGTCGTCGCCCGAAGCTGCTCCAGCGGGAGCTGGCCAGAACGGCTCATGGAACGTGCGCAAGCTGGAGACGCTAGGGGAAGCTGTGCCATTGCTTTCAGCGACCGACGATTTTGTCCTCGCTTTGCCCGTTGCTGCCGTGCTGGCCCAACGATTTCGCCTGCCGAGTATCGATCCCACAGAGTTTCCCGAAATGATTCGCATCCAGATCGAGAAGGTGTTGCCCTTTTCGGCCGACGAGGTCACGACCGACTTTGAAGTGATCGAGCAGGACGAAAGCGAAAGTGTGGTCTCAGCGGTGGCGATCAGAAACGAGCAGCTTGCCGAGATTGCTGCCCCCTTGCTCGACCGGGGATTTATCCCCAGGCAAGTCACCGTTTATGCCGCGCAACGTGCCACCACTTATGCCCCAAAGGGAAATGCGCTTCTTATTTATCCGGAAGGCGAGACGCTCGTTTACGCCATGACCGAAAACGGCAAACTGAGTCTTGCGCGGGTGTTTGAAAACGGCAACGGCGAACAACTGCAACTGGAGTTGCCACAATTGCGAATGAGTGCCGAGCTACAAGGCATCAGTGCTTCCACTCCAAATGTGTTGTTGGATGAAAGTTGCTACCAGATGCGGGACACTGTGCAGGGAATCCTGGCCAGTTCCCCTGAGATAGTTGGGATCGAGCTGCCACCTGCCGCGGTTAAACTGAATCTCCTCCCGGAAAGCTGGCGCCGCCGTCGCTCACAATTGATCAGGCAGGCAGAATGGCGAAAGCGACTCGTGTGGCTAGGTGGCGCCTATGTTGCACTACTTCTTCTTTTGCTCGCGTATTTGGGCTTGCTCCGGTTCCAGGTTGGAGCCCTTGACCGACGCATTACACATGACGCTCCGGAGACACAGTTTGTCCGTGCGACGGAAGCGAACTGGAAGGCACTGGCTCCCGCGGTCGATGCGCGTTACTATCCTGTTGAAGTTCTGCTGCACCTTTTTGAGAGTCTGCCATCATCCGAGGTGCGGATCACATCATATAACCAATCGGCACGGCAGATTTCGGTCGATGGTGAAGCGAATACCGCTGCTCTCGCATATCAGTTCATTGAAAAAATTAAGAAGAATCCCGATTTGCGAATCTTTCAATTCGACATGGCCGCGCCTCGCATTTTGCCAAACGACCATGCGCAATTCCGGTTGGAGGGGAAACCGCGATGATGCCAGTCTGGTATCAGCGGATGAATCCGCGCGAGCGTCTGCTGGCTTGGGTCGCGGCTGGCACAGCGTTTGCGTTACTCAACCTTTTTATCTTGGACTGGATTTTCGGCGCACTCTCCAGCGCACAAAAGCAAATGGCAGCGCGCAAGGCAACATTAGCCGAACAAGCTCTTTACGTGAAAGAACGGGACCTCTGGACAAAACGCGACCAATGGATCCGCAAAAATCAACCGGCCCTGAAGAATCCAGCCGAAGCCTCCGCGTTGCTCGACCAGTTAAAGGAGATAGCCGGCAAATATAATGTTTTGGTCGAGAATCCCGCGATTGGTTCCGGGGAGACAACTCCGTATCACCAGACCGTTTTTGCTTCCATTGAAACTAAGAGTCCGTGGCCGCCCCTAGTTCATTTTCTTTATGATGTGCAGCGACCGGATGCGTTCATCGTGTTTGAGAATGTTAATCTGGCAATTGATGGTAATGATCCCACCATGATGCGCGGCAAATTTAAAATCGCTCGGTGGTTTGCTCCGGCGCAACGAACGAAGTAATAATAACCAGGTCCGTTTATGAAATATTCACTTACGCTAATATCAGTCGCGACTGTGCTTGGAGCGACCTGCGCGCAGGCCGAGGATGTTCTTCCACCGCTGTTCCCCTACGATCGTTACTCAAAGATGGTCGATAATTCACCGTTTGCGATCGCAACGGCAGTCGCAGCGCCTGCAGCCACACCTGATTTTGCTAAAGACCTCTACGTAGCCAACGCTGCGCGCTCTCCCGATGGCGATCTGGTAACGATCGCGTCGACTTCCGATCACAGTTTCAAGAAATATCTAACTACCAGAGGACCAGTGGACGGCTATAGCATCGCTAACATTGAATGGTCGGACCGCGTCGGTGCGACGAAGGTAACAATCAGCAAGGATGGAAATTTTGCGACAATCACGTTTAACCAGGCGCTCCTTCAACAGGGTGCGTCGACCGGGGCGCTGGCTGGGAGACTGTTCGGCCCCTCAACTCCTGGCGCGCCTGTTCCAACCGCACCGAAATTGCCTGCTGGGCTGCCTGCGGAAATGCAACAGTTGGTTCCGCCAACTCGAGAAGTACGAAAGCCCCGTACCCGGGGCATGATTCAACGGAACCCAAGGGGCGCGGGGAATGCGGGCGCCATGGGACCGGGGGCCAAGAATTAGGATCGAAACTTCCCCTTAGTTATCCGCCGCCCCAATCGTCGTCCGCGGTATCAGGCTGCCGATCCGGGCCGGCAGAATACAGGTCGTAGCCGTTTGGGTTTTTGAGGCCGGGGCACCGATAAATGTAATCGCTTCCCCAGGGATCCTTCGGCAGTTCTCTAAACAATTGGTACCACCGGGCGGGCCTCGGATCCTTATCCGGCTGGGTGACCAGTGCCTGCAGGCCCTGCTCAGTTGTTGGATAAAAGCCGTTCATGCTTTCGTACAGCTGCAGTTGCGTTTTAATCGCCTGGACGTCCGCTTGGACCCGCATGGCTTTCGCGATGGCAGTGGTGTTGCCGAGTTTTGAAATTGCCACTCCCAATATGATCACGATGATGCTGACCACGAGCATGATCTCCAGCAGCGTGAAGCCCTGTTGTTTGCTTTTTATTCTCATTTCGATAAAGGGTCCACCCCTCCCATTCTGTGCGTGCTAACACTACGCTGCTCTTGGCGAATTTCTAGTGCCCCGTGCGCAATAGATAATCCGACTTGTCCCAGATATATTTCAATTGAATCTGTGTGGCTCGGATTGCCGAGGCTCCGGTATTGATGCCGTTTACAACGGCCAAATCGTTCGTGCCTACTTTTAAGCTCGCGGCCGGCACAATTTTCTGAGCGCGCAGCCATCCGGTATAGGTGAAGTGCATCTCCGTCGAGAGCCGTTCCACTTCGCCCCTGTACCCCGGATCAGCAAGGTCTGGGAAGGTCAGGGAAGCAGGCCCAATGTCCTGGCCGTTGAGATAAACTTCCGGTGGAGCGTCAATGCGTGGATTGTCGATTTCGAAAGTTAACAGCGCCGTCAGCGGTTGCGCTTCAATTGGGAATTGAAATGCAGCGCCCTCCTGGGTTTGTGCGTCAATCCGGATCGAGTCTGCTGCGAGCGTTGCAGTGACGGTTCCAAAATTCTCAACGTCGTCGGGTGGCGCGTGTAATCTCGGTACCGACGAAAAAGGTTCGGGAATCACATCGCGATGTTCTGCGTTCACGGGATGCACGACGTCGCTGCTTGTCATCCAATCGAGATACGCTGCTCGAACAGTTTTTCCGTCGCCCGGTACTTCGATATCAATGGAGGACGCACCGGTCATCGGAATGAGCACCGAATCCGAGCTTGGCAGATTCATTCCTGCACCAAGCTTGCCAGAGCGCAAAACGTGTGTGCCAGATTCGTCCCAGGCGACTAGCTCGGGCTGTTGATCTGCCTTGTCATCGAAGAACAGCCGGAAAAAAAGAACCTGGTAATCCGGACTTGGCTGCGTGACGCGAATGCGAAAGACGCTTTTGGTCATGGGCGCGCCTTCCGTTGTTTCAGTCGGTAGGACGGTCAGTGCCTCAACCCATGCGGGTGCGTTCTGCGCCCTTGAATTTTCAGACGCGCTTTGGCGCAAATCGAGCCATGCGCTCTCTGGGACTGGCTGTTGCGTCGCGTCGGTAAAAGCCGGAGCAGGGAGAGCGTCGGTCAACGCCTCCTGCGCGCTGATACGGCAAATCGCCGCGAACAATATCGCAAAGACGGCGCGAAGTAACATTGAGCGGGCGAGATTATCCGACCATACGCTTGATTGCAAGTTCTCAGTTTTAATGCGGCCTGATTTGCAGGCTGTGTGTCATCTCGAATACAGCCGACAGAATGCTGAAAACCACCAGACCAACCAGGACGGCGATCACAACGATGATAACCGGGGGAATCAACTGCGAAATTATGCCAACCGTGCGGTCAAGCTCGCGCTCATAAACGTCCGCGATGGCCTGCATGGTTTCAGCGAAGTGTCCTGTTTGTTCTCCCACTGACATCATGTCCGTGAACAAATCAGGAAATAATTTTTGTGCTTGCAGGGCAGCTGAGAGCGTCGCGCCATCGATCACTGCTTTGCGCACCTCGCCCAACTTGAGTTCGAGGAATCGGTTCTCCGCAATTTCTGCTACTAGATCGAGAGAGCGGAGCAGAGGTATCCCATTTTCGATCAAGGTTCCCAGCGTGCGCGAGAACTGCGCGTAGTAACGATGTCGAATCACCCGCCCATATCCTGGAATCATTAATCGGAAACGATCCCAACCGAGGCGCCCTTCCTCACTGCGAACCAGCGCCCGGAAACCGATGACCGCGCTGATGGCTGCCAGCAGACCGACCCACCAATAACCGGTGATTGCGTGATGAATTTGCAAGAGAATCCGGGTAGGCAATGGAAGCGCTCCGCCGGTTTGTGCCATGAATCCGGTCAATTGCGGAACCATGAATGTTATAAAAATTGTAATGAGCGTGGCCCCAGCCAGCGCAAGAAAGGCGGGATAGATCAAAGCCTGTTGTACACGGTCTCGCAATTCTTTCGCCTGCATTAAATGTTTGACCAGCCGGAGCAGGATCTGTGGCAGTGCTCCGCTCGCCTCCCCTGCAGCGACAAGGTTTACATACAGTGGCGGGAAGATTCGCGGCAGCTCGCTTAAGGCTTGCGAGAAACTGCGGCCATCGATTAACCCCTGATGCAACATATGCGTCATTTGTTGGACGCGCGGCTGTTTCAAACGTTTTTCCAGAACTGACAATCCTTCATCGAGCGTCATACCCGCGTGGAGCAAATGGGCGAGCTGCTCGGTGAAAACGAGCAACTGACCGTGCGGGATCTTCAGATTCTGCGTGGGCACCGGGAGTCCTGCGCTATCGCGTTGTGCCGTTTTAGGCTCGGGCCCCACCAGATCAATCCGGACAGGAATGCATTTTTGCAATTCAATTTGTCGGATGGCGATTGCTCTATCTGCGCAATCGAGTACGCCCTCAACTAGGCTGCCCTGCGCGTCGCGGGCGCGATATGCAAACTGTGGCATCGGCGTGAAAAATTAATCGGAAACCGAAGATCGCAAACTAGAATCTGCCTTCGCGATGTTGAATCGTTAAAAAGTTAGGAGTTAACAAGGTCCTTTCGAATTGATGTGACGTTTTAATGAATCCCCAAGTCACGTTGGATTTCTCGTAATTACTGTGATCACGAGAAAATTTTACTTGCCATATTGCCTGATCTTGCTAAGAGCGGCGGACATGAAGTGTGCAGCCGTGTCCATACTCGTTTCCATTGCGTTTGTATCGCAGACATTCGCGGTCTTGCGACCGCTCTTCCCGCTAAAACCAGCGCCACCGTTTAGCGGCGAAGTGATAACCACCGGGGACGATTTAATTCGACATTCTGTCGGAGAAGTCCCCCCTGTGGCGCCGAGATAGAACGGTACGTAGTCGCGAGACGCGGATTTTGTAATTTGCGAATGAAAGAATGCGCACTTACAAAGTTGCGCCGCGACAATGAGAGCGCTACGCGAATGCCGTCTTTACGGCATCATTGATCTCGGTTACATCTCGCGACTGCGGGATTGCAATCGCGTTGCTGAACAAATGGTCGCCGGTGGTGTGGACTTAGTTCAGCTTCGCGGAAAGGAAAAATCGATCGACGAACTAATCGATCTCGCGTCCGAGATTCACGCAATCACTGCGCGGTCCGGGACACCGCTGATCGTGAACGATCATGCGGAGATCGCGGCGCGAGTTCCTGTTGAAGGCGTGCACGTTGGACAGCACGACGATTCAATTCTTCTCGCGCGGCAAAAAGCAGGGAGGGATTTGATTGTCGGTAAATCGACGCACAGCCTGGCCCAGGCCCACGCGGCGCAGGCCGAAGGTGCTGATTACATCGGATTTGGGCCAATCTTCGCCACGCCGACAAAACCGGGTTACAAGCCAATCGGGCTTGGCGACATCAGACAAGTTCATCTTGACGTGAGCATCCCGATTTTCTGTATTGGCGGGATTAATATCGACAATCTCCAGCAGGTGATCGACGCCGGAACGAAGCGCGTAGTCATGGTTTCGGCCTTGCTCAAGGCGCACAGCATTGTTGATTACGCGCACTGCGCAACCGATATGCTTGCCTAGCAAGACCACCCACCACGACTTCTTAACTTTGTAATCTTTTTAACTATTTCACTCTGGATCATGTCCGTTCTTGTTGTTGGCTCGATTGCAATCGACACCGTCAAAACGCCGGTAGAAGAACATTCCGACTTGTTAGGCGGCTCAGCTTCCTACGCGGCGCTGGGCGCAAGTTTCTTTTCACCGGTTCGATTGGTCGGAATCGTCGGCAGCGACTTTCCCCAATCCGAGTTTCAGTTTTGGAAATCGCGCAAGATCGATAGTGAAGGCGTGCAGCGCGCGAACG
>JBEDUS010000415.1:0-7691 GCA_040414975.1 Candidatus Udaeobacter sp. | reverse complement strand
CCAATTTGCGCGTATTGCAGAAAATCTGGCTGCAACATAAGAGCACGCCTGGCTTCACCGTCGCCGAATTGGAAGGTACCTGGGAAGTCCGCCGTGCCGCAGGCCGCGCGATTGCGGCGCGATCTTTTAGGATTTTTGCTCCACTCGCCAAAAGCACCGGCCGCTTTCTCGACATCGCCTGCGGATTTGGCGAAACTGTGAAGACATTTGCTGGGCACGGCTGGCAGGCTGAAGGGATCGACGCGGACTCCTCAATTGCACACGTGCACCGGGAAATGGCTATTCACGTCCGGTACGGTCAGATCGAGGAAATGGATGTATGTGCGGGATATCAAATCATCCATATCGCGCACGCGATCTATTTCATTACCAACCCGATGCGGTTCCTGGCAGAAGTCCGCAACCGTCTTACTGCAGATGGACTTTTTTGCGTGGTGCTGTCGGATTTCTTCGCGCACCACGACCCGAGCCTGCCGTCCTACGGCCACACATTCTTTCCCAACGCGGCATCGATGCGTTACGCCCTGGCGCTGGCCGGATTTGAGACCATTATTTGCAAGAAGCTTTCCGGTAGCGTTTATATCGCGGCGCGCCCTGCGCTCGCGACTGAGCCGCCTTCCGTATCTCCCGTGTGGACACTTTTCCTCTTGCGCACGAAAGTGTTGCGCTACGCGCTCATTGGGTACCCCTATCTGAGCTTGCGCCGCCTCGCCAAATTTCTTCTCGGGCGCAAGTAGCCGCGCGTTGATGGTCTCAGACACTCCCATGAGCGCTCAGTTCCAATTATTGCCAGGGGGCGCTCGACTTTCTTGTCTCGTGGAATGTCCTGCATTACGAGGTCAACGAAGCAGACATCCTCAGCGGCATTGCCGAATACAGGCGCGTATTGCGGCCAGGAGGACGTCTGATTCTATCCACAACGGCCACAAAATTCTTGCCGGCGCACGCACGATCGGTCCGCACATTTACGAAATCCGCCGCGACGACGATTTTCGCAAAGGTGAGCGGTTCTTCTACTTCGATGCCCCCAATTATATACATCATTATTTTGATCCGACCTTTGCTGATGTGCGCGTGGGACGAATTCAAGATCAGCTTTTCACCGAAACCCTGGACTGGTGGCTGGTGGCCGCGTGCAAGCCACGCTGATCACTCCGGCACGATTTTCGGAGCCGATACTCCGAGCTTTTCGGCCCTGGTCAGAAACCAGGGTCGGTGCACAATCAATCGCCGAATTAAGTCCTCTGTGGCGTCAGCAGAGATCGTGCCAAGCTGGCCACGCCCCAAGGGAGCGGTGACGAACAGGCCCTCGGCCCGCGCTGCTTCGTCGAAAGCTTCAAACGCCGCTTCTAACGAGTCGTCGCTTAAGTAACGGACCCAGATCGTGCTGCTTACTGAACAATCAACGCTGTTGTCGCGCACCACGCCGACAAAAGTTTTGTCAAAACGATAGGGCACGTTGAGCTTTCGCTCGACAAAATGCACAAATGTAGACCCAGCGTCGAAATTCAAATTGAGTATCTTACCGTTGCGCCTTGAAAACCGGCCAAAAAACGAGTTGTGGTCGAAGCTGTTCGTCGAAACGTCGCGTGTGAGTTGCTCAGCTTCGGCGCCGATTGCCGCTACGGAGTAGCAGGGGTCACAGGAGCGTACTGCACCAGGATGCCGACGCACCCATTCCGAGAATGCACCCATGTTGGACGATGTTCGTCTGATATCGAAAATCTCGCGACGGGGAAACGAATATGTGAACGTTGGAACCGCGAGCGTCCCATTAGGTCCAACCCGCGCCAATATTTCCTCCAAAAATATGCCGCAGAGCACATCAATATTTTCGGCAGCCGCCATTCGTCCAAAGAACCCGACATTACTGTGGCAGAACAACACGTCGCCGTGCGCAAGCGGCAGCGTCGCCAGAGCCGCCGTCAAATCCTCACGTTGATAATCAAAGTGCCGCATTGGCCTTTTTTTCGGCGATTATCTCAGCCAATCCGCGGATCGAGCCAAAGCGGCGGTCTTGAAAATCAAGTTCCGCGAATCGAATTCTGAATTGCTGTTCGGCATCTTCAATCAGCTCTATAACACTGAAGGAGTCGATTGCTTCCGCTTCAAAGAAATTCTCGTCGTCTGCCAAGCCGATATCTGGGCCTCGCTCCGCGAACCAAGCAGCAAGCCAGACATGGGCGTCGTTCATCAGATACTGCCTTCAATCTTCGACAATTGCAAAGCAGCGGGTCGGCGACCCATCGCCATCCCTGATCTTGAGCGGGGCAACAATGAGATCGAATTCCCGCGCGCCAATGGCCTTCAGGTTGACCAGGTACTCCAAAAGGATGACGTTGTTACTGAGAAGGATTTTATGGTTGGGAGAATCATTGCCGCTGCTGCGGTCGTCCTTCGGATTATCCGGCATGGCAACGTCGAGGCCAAGTAACCGGCAGCCGTGGCTAATAAGCCAACGACAAGCCTCCAGAGTCAGCCATTGTTGGTCCGTGTAATACTCCATTGTGCCGAGACGCTGGCAGCCATCGAACCGAATTAGCACTCGTTCCAGAGAGCTGTTTCGCGCAGCAGCCTCGAGATCGGAGACCGCAGCAGCGGTCCGCGGCGGCACATGGCTGAGATCGAGAAGGGTCGCTCGGCCGTTGATCTGGGCGAGATCAATCTGGTCGACGGTGCGGCCACCGGCCACAAAGTGGCGCGGTGCATCTATATGCGTGCCGGTGTGAGTTCCCAAGACGAGTTTACGCGTTTCGCGATTTTCGATACCGTGTCGTCCGAGTTGGGTAATTTCCACGGCGGGATGCCAATGACTCGGAAAAGTTTGCATCCCTTCATGAAGAGGCATCGTTAGATCAACGATTCTTTTCATCGGCGACTGACCTTTATCAATTCGATGATGGCGCCGCCGGGACTGCGCATCATGGCAACGCCAACCCTGCGGTTGTTGAGTTCAACGGCAAATTCTTCGGTGGCATTTTCGGCACCCAGCCCAACGAGGCGTTCAACGTCCTCGCTGATGCTTGTCGAATAAAATGCCAAACACGAATAACCCTCTATGTCTAAGGGCTGCGCGCACGGCGCCGTTTCATCCTCGACGAGTTGAATTTGCGCGCTCCAGGCTGGCAGGACTCCATGAAATCGGATTCCATCGGCGGTAATCGCACAAGGGAGGCTCTTGGCAATAAAAGCTCCATCGCGGGCGACATCGCTACTGCGTAATGTGATCGTTCCACCGCCCGGATCGAAGGCCAGCATTCCGGGGCTGTCCACGCTGCCAGTGTCGTGACTGACGATTTCGATGGGAACTCGCCCGTTCAGCAAGACCAAAGTATGCCGGCTTGCTTTGTGCGCCATCAATGGCCACTTGGCCGCAGAACTTGGGACCGAGTGATAGGTTTCTTTTAAAACGAAACCGGCCGTTTGGAAAAGTTCGATAGACCGTTCGAGCTGTCTTGTACTCAGCGTCAAATGCGCAAAGCCAAGAATCACTTCGTAAGTTCCCGCTGCAAGATGTGTTTTTGAACCTTGCCGGTCACCGAGCGCGGAAATGTAGGAAGAACGGCTATTTCATCCGGCTGACATGAACGCGCGAGACGCTCACGGCAGCGTTGCCGCACTGCCCCGGTGAGCGTTCCTTGATCAACTTCTGCGCTCACTTGGACGCACACCACTAGCTTCTCCCCCCAGAACTGGTGCGGGATGCCGATGACGGCAACGTCCTCAATGCCTGGCAAATCGCTGAGAACATCCTCCACGGCCCGCGGCGAAATGTTGATGCCTCCACGAATGATCAGGTCCTTGATACGGCTGGTTATTTTGAGGTTCCCGCCGTTGAATTGTCCGGCGTCTCCAGTCGGCATGAACCCGTCAACATCAGTCGCCGAGACCAGACCATTTTCCGTCAGGTAATCCAGCATAACAAACGGTGATCGGATCATGAGTTCATCGCGACCATCCGCATCGGTGCGGAACGCGATTTCAAGCTCCGGGAGAACCGACCCGACATTCATGCTCATAAGGGCGGCCTGTGCACGGTCTTGCGCCGAGACAAGCAGCAATTCACTCGTTCCATAGCTATCCTGCAGCGCGGTGCCAAACTGCTGATAAAAAATGTGCCGCACGTTCGGGTGTAATGGCGATGTCCCGCACAAAACGGTCTTAAATTCAGCCGCAACTTTACTTGAGATTTCCGGATCTCTTGCCAATCGAGCAAGTGCCAAGGCAATTGATGGGGTGATCCAAATAGTATTGGCCCTTTCGCGTAGAGGCCGTTTCCAGAAATCAAGCGCAGCTTCCGGAGTGAAGCGCGGGCCGATGATAACCCTGCCGCCGGCGACCAACGGAGCAAGGACAGTATTCAAGAAACCTGCCATGTAAGCCATCGGCAGCGTATGGTACATGCGCGTGTCCGGCCCAAGTTCCATATGGCGATTAAACGAGGCCACGTTGCCGATTAGCGCCGGCCAGCTATGACGAACGCCTTTCGGTCTTCCCGTCGTGCCCGAGGTAAAGAAGATTGCACCACAGCGCTTGGCATCCATCGCGAATTCGACGTCGCTGGTCGGCAAACATTTGTAATCGACGACAGGAGGCGACTTCACCGTAACGGCCGGCTTGACCAAGTTCAGAACGAACCGAACAGTGTCTTCTCCCAGCTCAGGATTAACGGGGACCGCAACAAAGCCGGCCACGAGGCAGGCCAGGTAACAGCAAGGAAATGAAGGATCGTTCGTCAGAACAAAGGCTATTGCATCTCCCTCCTGGGCGCCTAGCTTGGTCCATTCAAATGCAAGCCTGCAGGCATTGGTCAACGCCTGACCGTAGGTCAACCGGTCGTTGTCGCCGCTGACGAACAACGTATCCTCCTGGCTCTCCTTAAACCGCTGTATCAAGAGTGCGCCGGCAGCCATCACTTCTGCTCTTCACCGAAATATTGTTGCGACAGGAGCGTTGACATGGGCAAGTGCGCTGCTGCTACCTCGCGCGCAGCTTGTTCGATCAATTCGATGGGGGCGTTAACACGATCGCGTTCACACAATGCGAGTATCAAGCGACGAGGATCGACGCGGTGCTGCTTTGCCGTTGCCAGAACGCGTTTCATGTAGCTTGAATGGAAAAGTGCGAGGCCCGCGGTAATATCGAGCGAACTGCAGCCGGCCACGCGGATTAATGGACGGATCAGCTCTTCCCCGGCCTGCATGACGTCAATCGGATCAAACGGCGGTTGGTATCCCGCGCGAACGAGTGCGGCGACAAAGTGTTCGGTCGGCGTATTGCCGGCCGACCGGCCGAAACCTTGCAGCGAAGTATCGACGACGGTCACCCCCTGCTCGGCACAATAAAGAGCGTTGGCTACCGCCATTCCGAGATTGTTATGGCCATGAAATCCGATCTCAACATCCGGCATTAAATTCCGCAGTGCGTCGATGTAACGACCAATATCGGCAGGAAGCATACCGCCAGCGCTATCAACGATGTAGATGCACTGCGCGCCGTACTCGATGCATTTGGCGGCCTGCCTGCTGAAGTAATCCGGTTCAGAGACATAAGATTTCATTAGATTTGCAAAAACAAAAATCCCCTCGCCGCGCGCTTTTTCGATGAACGGCTTTGTCTCCTCAACGTCACTGACATCGCTTCCTACGCGAACAAAACCCATGTTGTATCGCAAGGCCAGATCGAGATCCGACAATCGTGCAATACCCGGAATACAAAACATTCCCCATTTACCGTGGGTCACTGCCTTGCTCGCGGCAATCATGTACTCTTCATCTGTTGCCGCCGCGGTCCCCATGCCGCGCTCGGACGCGCCCAGACCAATGCCATGTCCCGCTTCGATGAATGGGAATCCCAATTCGTCCAAACGCCGCGCAATACGGAAGGTTTCGGCCGTGCTGAATTGAAAATCTATGACGTAAGAACCGTCACGCAAAGTACATTCCAAAATCTTAGGTGCCATAAGCATCACTACATCTCCCTGGCACTCTCCGTACTTAGCTCTGGGCTTTTTCCTCGAGCACGAACGCGTTCGCAATGTCTCGAGTGCGTACACTACAAACAACAAAAACGCGCACTACCGCAATTGGTTACGAGATGCGCCCACCGGGCCTGAGGCGTCGATAGAAACGACGCTGCCTTCTCAACCATCCACAATTTCCAAGAGGTCTTCGGCTAGGAGTACTTTGGCAATCGATGCGCACTCGTCAAAGTCAACATTAATACGATCAGCAATATCGAGGAGATCGTGTCCACCATCCGCGTAGGTCAATACATTCATCATTGTTTCGACCGTTTTAGCGGTATCTACAGTACTCAGTGTCGGGTATAGTCCGCGTTTGCCAAGTTGCGGTTCACATAAGACCTTGCTTCGGTAAATCCTATTCGTTTCTATAAGCTCAATCGTGCGTTTAATGGCCTCGAATGCACCGGCAAGGCCCGTTGGGCTAATGAATGAAAGATCGTCGAGGGACGTATGATATTCGGGGTATTCGCCGTATTTGGAACGCATGATCGACACTACGGGCAAGTCGATACCCGGGCTGCAATATTGTCTCTCATCGCTGCCACGCAGCAGAAATGGATATTCCCGATAGCCTGGGAAGTGCCGGGAAAGCACATGCCTTGCGGCGCGATCGGCAAGAGTATTGCCAAGGCGAGATTCCAGGAAAGAAAAAGCTCCATCGTCACCGCAGCATGTAACGACAAATCCAGCAATCGTTGCCTTCTTCATTTTCTCTAGGTTTCGGCTGAGGTAAACGATTGAGCCGATTGTTTCTGGTATGAAGACAATCCTGTACCGAAACCGGCGCGACCTAGAGCCGATCCAACGCGCCAGAGCCACTGTGACCACCGGACCAGCGACTTCATTGTTTGCCATCGAGGGGTGACAAATATTGGTCGAAAGAAGAAGCTCGCGATCTTCGCTACCGGGCAAAATCAGTTCCCCATAGTTGAGGAAACCGGGCCGCAAATCGGCATCGATCACGACGTGATAGCGACCTGGCCGCAAGCGCTCTCGGTGACGGTGAGTGATGCAAAAACCCCATCGGCGCATGTAATACGACGTGACATATGGAATCGCGTCAGGTTGTTCCGAAAGCGAATGTAAATGGTCCTGTAATTGGTCAAGCGTCATCCAGCGATCAACAGGCACAGAGTATCCGACGAGATGAAGATTTGATTTTCGAAAATCGATGACTCGCTCTCCACTCTCGTCAGCGACATAGGCATCGCGAACAGTCCACTCGTTCGGCACTACCCAGTCAAACGCGCGCTCGCCACTGGGAACCGAATGCACGACAAGACCGGGCAACAACTGCTGGAGATATGTCAACGTCTGTCGCACGCCCGGGCCAGTGAGGCTGCGGTTAATGGGGAACAAATCGCACGCCCAGCCATACAGCTCCTCACCAGCAACTGCAGCACTGTCGTGTTGGTGAACGTCCACCCAAAGATTCCTTTGGAAACCGAGCAGCGAGGATCCTCGACCAGCTTCGTGGATATGAAAGAGCAGATTTTACGCGGTCGGATGAGTGAGTAACGTAATCCCGAACACGCGCAGATCGGGATGACATTAGTGAAGATTCGAATTCCTTACGACATCAAGCGTTGTACAGTGTAGGCCACCTAACATCGTGTAACAGTGCCGCATGCGCACCGGCACCACTGTGAATCCTTTGGCCTCGAGA
>JBEDUS010000414.1:0-10700 GCA_040414975.1 Candidatus Udaeobacter sp. | reverse complement strand
CGATGAATTCGTGGCCATCTGATTTCTCGCCCCGCAGTGCCACGAACATGCCATTCCTTTGCACTCGCCGCGAGTCATACGCGATGTTTTCCACCGTGCGATCAAGTGTCCCGATGAGCTGGCGAACTGCAGTCGCGGAGAGGAGAGTCTTGAGCTGCATGAGGCTTTAACATGTCCACATTGGGACGGATTCGCAGCCGCGAACCAAGGCGTGGTGTTCAATGGCGCGAGGCATTGGTTAAGGCGATTCGTTCCGCCGGTCCAGTCTTGCGAATTCGCTCTGCCGGCGTTGCTTTTTCGACTCGCTCTACGGGAATCGCTTTGCGAATCTCCTCATGCGGCTCAAGATCTAGGTAACGGGCCGCCTTCTCCGCTACTCGGGAAAAAATTGGTCCTGCAACAAGTCCGCCGTAGTTTAGCTCCGGTTTGCTGGTGTGCGCATCGTCGAGAACCACCAGACCGACAAACTCGGGATGTTCCGCCGGCAGATAGCCGACGAAAGAGACAACATACTTCCCATGCTCATATCCGCCCTTGGGATCAACTTTTTGCGCGGTCCCGGTCTTGCCCGCAATTGTAAAACCTGGAACGGCGGCTGCAGCAGCGGTGCCGCGATCGCTTACTACACCGCGCAGCGCGTCACCGATTTCTCTGGCGGTTTCAGGAGAAATTACCTGACGCAACACTATCGGGGAAAGTGAGCTGATGGTTTTCCCTTCCGGCGTGGTAATCGATTTGATGATGCGTGGCGTGACTAACTTGCCGCCATTGGCAATCACCGCCATCGCCACTGTCATCTGCAACGGTGTGACTCCGACTTCGTGCCCCATTGGAATCCGCGTGATCGAGATTTTGCTCCACGCTTTCGGAGGCCGAATGAGCCCACCGATTTCTCCCGGCAGCTCAATTCCGGTCCGCTCGCCAAAACCGAATCGACGTATGTATTCGTAGAACCTTTGGTCGCCGACACTCAGGGCAAGTTTCGCGGCACCGATGTTGCTCGATTTAACGAGAATGTCGCGCACGCTCAGATAGGAAAATGCGCGATGATCGTGCAGGGCTGCGCCGCCGAAATTCCAGAGACCGTTCTCGCAAAAGATCGTCGAATCGGGTCGGAGTTTGCGTTCGTTGAGGGCAGCAGCGGCGGCAACAATCTTGAAGGTCGAGCCCGGTTCCATCATGTCGACGATGGCGCGGTCTTTCATTTCTTCAGGTTTGGCCTCGGAGCGAAGGTTCAAATCAAAATCCGGCCGATTAGCCATTGCCAGGATTTCGCCAGTCTGGGGCCGCATCAAAATAATCGTAGCTTTTTGAGGAGAATATTCCTCCACTGCAGCGTCGATCTCGTTCTCAACGATGTTCTGCAGACTGAGATCGACAGTCAGATGCACCTGATAGCCGTCGCGTGACGGGCGCTCCAGTCCGCGATAAGGCACGATTTCCTGCCCGGCACGGTTGTGTTCGATGAAGCGAAAACCATCCTGCCCATGAAGGTATTCCTCCATCGACGCTTCCACTCCCTGGATACCATGATGCTCGAAGTCGGTGAATCCAATGACGTGGCAAAGCATCGAGGCGTTTGGGTAAACGCGGGTGGCATCGTGCTCGAAGTAGATTCCACGCAGATTGGCAACACGAAGTTTTTCACGCAGTGCGCCTGCCTGCGGCTCGGGCACTTCGCGCTTAATCACGATATAACGACGCTCGCTACTCAGCTTTTCCGCAACCTGCGCAGGCGGAAGCGCGAGTTCCTTACTCACAAGATCGACGATGGCCTGCCGATTATTAAGATGCGTGGCGTCGGCCACTACCGTTTGAACAGGAATGTTGTCCGCGAGGACTTCGTCATTCGCATCGAGAATCGTCCCGCGTTCTGCATGAATAATTTGCTTATAAACATGTTTTTCAGCGGCGAGACCGGCGTATTCGTCGTGCTTGATTAGCTGCAGATAGATTAAACGAAATGAAAAAACACTGAAGAGCCCGATAAGAGCAGCGCACACCAGCACGCAACGAGTTCGGCCATTTTTTGGATTCATTTTGTGCCAGAGGGATTGGCTACGGGTTGAATTGCGTCGTCGTCCGCCGAGCGGGCAGGCATGGTAAGCCGCACAATGTTGGCTTCCGATATCGGCACCATTTTCAGGTACCCTTCTTTCAGGCGGCGTTGCAACGCCGACCGCGAAGTCAAAGCAGCGATTTGTGCGCTGGCTATGTCGTTTTGCGTGCGGAGAGTAGCAAGCTCGTTCTCGACCGCCTTCCTGCGCTCGCCCAGGTGATACAGCTGGAGCGTCAGATACACATAACTCAATCCAGCCAGCGCGAGAAACGCCGTCACCACAATCCAACGCGCAAGCGACGCCGCATTTACTGTATTGCAATTTCTTCGACGCGAACGGTTCACTTTAAATCTTTTCGGCCACGCGCAATTTTGCGCTGCGTGACCTGGGGTTGGTGCGCCGTTCCTCTTCGGTCGGCTCAACTGGTTTTGGCGTAATCAATTTAAGATCGTAATCAGGGTTGCGTTGCGGCGCGGGCCACTCGGGCTTGTCAAGCCATTCGCGACCGTGATCGCGAAAGAAATTCTTCACGATCCGGTCCTCCAATGAATGAAAAGTAATCACTGCAATGCGCGCGCCGCGCTCAAGCCGAGCAGTCAGCGCTTCCAGCCCATCTTCGAGGGCGCTCAACTCATCATTCACCTCCATCCGTAGTGCTTGAAAGACCTGGGTCGCCGGATGATGACGGCCGTGACGGCCCACCAGTTTTTCGATCGCGCGCGCCAACGTCAGAGTTTCGCGAAACGGCGCACTCTTTCGCGTCTTTACAATCCAGCTTGCAATGCGCCGCGCCGCCGGTTCCTCTCCCAGCTCACGAAACAACCGCGTCAAGCGTTCCTCGCTGTATTCGTTTACAATCGCGGCAGCCGTCAGCTGGGCTCGCGGATCCATGCGCATATCGAGGGGACCGTTTCGCATAAAGCTGAACCCGCGCCCCGCATTTTCGAGTTGCCGCGAAGAGACACCAAGATCTAGAAACGCGCCGCCGATCGTGCGAATTCCAAGTTCATCGAGAACGCTGCTTGCGCATCGGAAATTTACCTGTCGCACTGCGATGCGTTCACCGAAGCGCGCCAGCCGCTCACTGACGTGTTGGACAGCGTCAGGATCCCGGTCGAGCGCCAGGACATTGGCCCCGCTCTCCAAGAAAGCCTCGGTGTGGCCACCGCCACCACATGTTGCATCCACAATGAGCGAATCTGGTTTTGGTTCGAGTAATTCCACCACTTCGCTCTCGAGCACTGGACGGTGATAAATGAATTCCTCCACTTCGCGTGCCTCCTTCTCGGCAGTCAACGAATCAACGGCCACCCATAAAGGCCGCTCAAACCAAAATGTATTGATAACGTTTTGACCAAGCATCTGATTATAAGCCAATGACGTTTGCTACGTGCTGGTAAGTAGCGGTTTCTTCCTCGTGCGCTCGTTTCCAGCGCTGCAGATTCCAAATTTCAAAGCGGCCTCGGTTACCAACCAAAGCAACTTCATCTTTCAGCCCGATCTTTCGGCAAAGCTCGTCCGGCAAAACAAGGCGCCCCTGCCGGTCCGCGCTGGCGTGTTGCGCACGCGAATGCAGCTGGCGCAAAAAAATCCGGCGATCCCGCGCGGAAACACCCTGGGTTGTTTCTGCCGCCGCGCTCATTCGCCCAAACTCCCTCGGCGACATGACGAGCAGAAATTGGTGAGTCGCCTCCGGCAAAAGAATGAATTCTTCTGCCTTGTCCCGTCGCCAACGAAAAGGAATCGTGATTCGATTTTTCTCGTCGATGGAATGCCGGAACTCGCCGGCATAGAAACGTTCGGGTGGAGAATCGTTGTCCATGTATCGAGTGGAGAATTCATCCATTTTGCCCCACTTGACCCCACTTTTAACCACCTTCCTACCGCGCGGTCAATAAAAAATTTTAACCCCGTTTGCGCCTCCTCACCTCAATCGTAAGCTCCTCGGACCATGAAATTTTTCCAAACAGGGCTGACGGTCGCTTGCGCGCTTGTCGTCTCTGCTGGCGAAATCGGATTGAGCCAGTCTTCTGAACAAGGTCAGAGTGACGCTGTGCGTGTCACTGTTTCAATGCACCCTGACGGTTCACGCACGGTTTACAAGTTCGACAACGCGCAGCACAAAGCCGTGGCAACGACCACCGATCCGGATGGCAAGGTTCGCGAAACGATTCGTTATGAATTGGATGACGCGGGTCGTTTTTCCAGCGGTGAAATTTCTGGGCCCGATGGCCACGTTCGTTTCAAGAGCCGTTACAAGTACGATGGCGCCGGTCGTCTCTTGGAAGAAACCCAAAGTGCCGAAGACGGCGCGCTTTTGCACACGATCGTTTACAGTTACGATGCATCAGGCAAGCAAACCGGTTATTCGGTATTCGATGCATCTGGAAAATTGGTGGGTGGGAAGGGCGCGGCCAAGGTCCGACCGTCTTCTTCTCCTAAAGCTCGGGAGAAAGCCTCCAGGTAGAAGAAGCTGTTTGGAAAATCGCCAAATGCCAACGATTCCATTGAGCGACCAGTTGTATGGACGTCTGGTTGGTGGCTTGCCACAGCCCGTAAAAGAGACTACAAAACCGGCGTGATAGATTACATCCAAAAGGGCGGCCTGTTAATGTGGCCAATTCTGGTGTGTAGCATCGTCTCGATCGCGGTCTTCGCGGAGCGCCTCTTCTACTTCCACCGCGCTACGATTCATGTGGGCGAATTCCTGAAGGGGCTGTCGAATCTGATTCGGCGACGCAATTTCGCAGAGGCGCTCCATGAATCAGCGGGGACCCCGGGCCCGGTAGCCCGGGTGATTCATGCAGCGATCATCCGGCACGACGCGCCGCGTGCAGAATTGCGCGACATTGTGCAAGAAGCCGCCCAACTCGAAGTGCCGAAGCTGGAGCGGTTTCTCCCTGTGCTCGCTACGATAGCGTTCCTGGCGCCGTTGCTTGGGTTGCTCGGGACGGTAGCCGGAATGATTGACGCGTTTGCGACGATCGCCTCAAGCGGCGGTTATGCCACTGTGACGGAGCTCTCCGGCGGTGTGTACAAGAGTTTGTTGACAGCTGCAGCGGGTCTGGTCGTGGCTACTCCGACTTTCGTCGCTTACAGTTACCTTTCTTCCCGCGTAAATAACATGCTCCATGACATGGAGCGGGCCGGGATCGAGATTGTGCACATGTTGACCGAGCGCCGTCCGATCAGCGGAATCATCAGCTTTCAACCAGCGAATGAAACCGCACGCGAGCTAGAAGCACGTTCGGATTTATAACCAGAAAAGGATAAGTTAAGAGAGTCAAAAGGTTAAAAGAGTTAAAAAAATATCACGCTTGGCTGCTGTTCGTTCAGAAGCGTCAGCCTGTCCTTGTAACGTTTTAACCTTGTAGCTTTTTAACTTTTGCTCGCATGAAGCTTGAGCGCACAATTAATTATAACTTCGCCTGGCTTGTGCTCGTGGCGTTGGTGACTGTCGCTTTCCTTTTAGTTTTTTTTCTGTTGCTGAGTTCGAATTTTATTTTGCAACAGGGGATTTCCGTTTCAATGCCGTTCTCCCGGTTTACACTTGGCCCGCAAACTAACCAGCAAATCATCAGCATCACAGGCGGCGCAGTTCCGGCCATTTATTTCCGTGACCAGAGGGTCACGATGGAGCAACTCGGGCCATTGCTGGACGCAGCAAAGCGGGAAGGCCAATCAATTATCATCAAGGCGGACCGTTCCACTTCCTACGAAACAGTCGCCGAAGTAACGAATGCTGCGCTTGAACACGGCATCACATCGGTGGCACTTGCGGCCACTGCTCCGCGATGAATAATCTCACTCCCGAGCTGGCGACAGAACAGTTGCTCTTTGGCTGGGATTCGCCTCGACGCCGACGCGCAACCATTATGACTTTTTTGGCGCTTTCCGTGTTGGCACACGCAGTCTGCTTTTATGTTTTTCAAATTGTTTATCCACCTACCGTGACGCTCCTGCCGCCGCCTGCCCGCGTCGCTTTGATCACAACTGCTTCTGAAGAGGGGCGTACGCTACTTCGTTGGATCGACGCCGAAGATCCTGCGGTTGCTTTTACAACTCATCGTCCACCGGAAGCTAGGCTCCGCGCTCTGCCGAGAGTTGAGCACGTGCCTTCCTATCAAGCGATGGAACCGACTCTTAAGGAACTTCCACCATGGGAGGTCGATTCGCGCACGCCCGATTCTCAGCCGCCGGGTTCTGTACCGTTTATTCGCCAAAAGAGCGCTTCTGCTGCCGGGCCGATCCCAACATCTGTTTCGTTTTCACGCGAGCTCGATGCGTTTGGAGTTCCGACATTGCCGTCGTTGAAGTTCTTTGCTTCAAATGGAGAAACGCCTGAAGCAATTCGTTTTCGCGTGGCGGTAAGCCGCCTTGGAGAAATCAGGTATTGTTTTCCTATGAATTCCTCAGGTGATCCAGGGCTGGACGAACAGGCCCGACTTTATCTCACGCGTAGCCGTTTCTCTCAAACTCCTCAGGGCGATGCCAAAGCTGACACGTTCTTGACGTGGGGGATTGCCACAATCGAGTGGGGCGGCGACATTGCTCGCCCGCAAGCAAGACAAGCAGGCAGCGCTACGCCGTGATTCGAGTTAGTCTCGCAGCCCTGGTCACGATTTATTTGCTGCTTTTTCTTGCGGCGGTTTTTCTCCTCTGGATAGTGGGAGAATGGAATCGCCGGCGGCGGGAGCGACGGGCTCTGCAGTATCGGTTGCGCTGCGTGATTTGCGCGTTCGAATTTGAGGATCGAACGGACGCCCTGCTTCCTCGCTGCCCGCGCTGTGGAAGTTTAAACGAACGATTTAGAATGGAGCCAATTTAATATGGGAATGTGGATAGGCCGGAATCGCAAAGCCCGCGTGACCTACGGATTTGATGAAATCGCGCTGGTACCCGGGCGCGTGACGATCAATCCGAACGAAGTCGACATCACATTTCGCTTACCCCGCAGGGAAGCGGCGCCGCTCGAAATGAAAATTCCAATTCTTGCCAGCGCGATGGACGGCGTCGTCGATGTCCGTTTCGCCGTGGCCATGAACAAATTGGGCGGACTGGCGGTTTTAAACCTCGAGGGAGTGCAAACGCGTTACAAAAATCCGCAGGAAGTGCTGCAAAAGATCGTCGACGCCGATAAATCCGAAATCACAGCGCTACTGCAACGAATTTATCAGGAACCCGTCCAGGAAGATCTAATCGCAGCGCGTGTGCGCCAGATCAAAGACGGCGGTGTATTGGCCGCAGTAAGTTCCATTCCTCAGCGCGCCGCCGAATTCGGCAAGATCGCCCAGGAAGCCGGGGCTGACGTGTTCGTTGTGCAAAGCACGGTTTCAACTGTGCGACACATTTCGTCGGAGTACAAGTCGCTTGATCTTGAGAAGTTTTGCCGGGAGATGCGCATTCCTGTGATTGTGGGAAATACAGTTGGCTATGACGTGACGTTCGAAATTATGGAATGTGGGCCTGCCGCAGTTTTGGTCGGCGTGGGGCCAGGAGCGGCTTGCACCTCCCGCGGTGTACTTGGACTTGGAGTCCCGCAGGTGACAGCGACCGTCGATTGCGCGGCAGCGCGCGACGCTTACTTCAAAAAAACATCGCGCTACGTACCAATCATCACTGATGGTGGAATGAGTAGAGGCGGCGACGTTTGCAAAGCACTGGCCTGCGGCGCGGACGCTGTAATGGTGGGAAGTGCTTTTGCCAAGGCCTGCGAAGCGCCCGGCCGCGGATACCATTGGGGAATGGCCACGCCTCACGCCAATCTCCCACGAGGGACGCGCATCAAGGTGGGCGCCACCGGTTCGCTGAAACAGATCTTGTTCGGCCCGGCAGAAGTTGACGATGGCAGCCAAAATTTGGTTGGCGCGATTACTACCTGTATGGGTAATGTTGGCGCCCAAAATATTGCCGAATTTCAGCAAACAGAGATTATCATCGCGCCTTCCATCAAAACTGAAGGAAAGCTCTTTCAAACGGTTCAAAGCGTTGGAATGGGAACGAGCTGACGTTTTAACATTTCAACGCATCACGCTTTAACGATTCTTCGCCATGACCGATCGCAGAGTAGTTATCACCGGACTGGGCGTCGTTACGCCGGTCGGCAACAAAGTGGAGACGTTCTGGTCTAATCTCAAGAACGGTGTCAGCGGCATTCATACGATCGATGCATTCGATACCACCGGATACGATTGCAGAATCGGCGGGCAAGTTCGCGATTTCGATCCAAAGCCGTTCTTCAAAAATCCAAAAGATGTCCGCCGCACCGACCGTTTTTCACAGCTTGCGATGGCCGCGGCAAAAATGGCTGTCGAGGACAGCGGAATTGATGTAGCCAACTTAAAGCGGCGAGACCGTTTTGGTGTTCTCGTCAGTAGTGGGATCGGCGGACTGAGAACACTCCAGGATCAATTAACAATTCTCCTGACCAAGGGACCCTCCCGGAATTCGCCGTTCACGATTCCAATGTTGCTTAGCAACATGGCTAGCGGCCTTATCTCGATGGAGTTCGATCTGCGCGGGCCAAACATGTGTATCGTTACCGCCTGCGCGACGTCAAACAACGCCATCGGCGAATCGTGGCGAATCATTAAATTTGGCGACGCCGATATTTTCCTCGCTGGTGGTTCAGAGGCGTCCATTGTTCAGATTGGCCTTGCTGGATTTTCGGCCATGAAAGCGTTGAGCACGCGCAATGATGAGCCCGAACGGGCGTCGCGCCCCTTTGATCGTGACCGAGACGGTTTCGTTGTCAGCGAAGGTGCTGGAATTGCGGTCGTGGAGGAATTGGAACATGCCAAAGCGCGCGGCGCGAAGATTTACTGTGAATTAATAGGATACGGCGTATCCGCGGATGCCTATCACATGACGGCCCCGCCGCCCGATGGCGAAGGTGCGGCGCGCGCAATGCAACTGGCGCTGGACCATGCGCGTGTATCTCCTGAACAAGTCGATTATATCAACGCGCATGCCACCTCGACTGATATTGGCGACATCTGCGAGACGCGCGCGATCAAACAGGTGTTTAGAGATCATGCCTACAAGGTCGCAATCAGCTCGACCAAATCGATGACTGGCCACTTGTTAGGCGGCGCCGGTGGAATCGAAATGGCGGCCTGCGCGCTCGCTATCCGAGATTCGGTTATCCCGCCAACGATCAATCTGGAAAATCCCGGAGAAGAATGCGACCTCGATTATACTCCCAAAGTCGCACGCGAAAAGAAAGTGCGCGTCGCATTGAATAACTCATTTGGCTTCGGTGGACACAATGCCACCCTGGTTGCGGCCGCGTTTGAAAAATAATGCTAGGCGGCGATGGCCGGTCCGCAGCGCAATGTACGGCAATCGCTTTGACTATTTACTCGTGACCAGTCACTATTCAATCGCGAACACTTTGGGAGTTCGCTTCGCACGCGCGGGCATAGCTTAATGGTAAAGTTCCAGCCTTCCAAGCTGGCCATGCGGGTTCGATTCCCGTTGCCCGCTCATTTTTATAGGTAAATTCACGACGAAATCTTAGTCATAGTCATAACAGTAGTGCGCTAAAGTCATAACACGTCCACTGAAAACCGCTATTTTCCGCTGACGTGCTGGATGTAGGCGGCGTGCACTGCTGCAATGGCGGCCAACCCGAAGTTGTTGCAAGTCTTGTAATCGCCAGCAACGGCGAACTCCAACGCGCGGTGAGTCAGCGCCTCGCTTAAATTTTCCTTGATTATTCCCATGTTTACGGAACCAGAAAAAGCTTTCCTGTGTATGGATCTTTCACGATGGACCCGGGCGCAAGACCGGTGACATCGACATACTTTCCCTCCTCCGGTGTATAAGGACTCGTGACCATGCCTTTCCGGCCTGGGACCGGAACTCCATAGGGCAAACTAGCTTTTGCTTTTTCAATATCCGCGGCTGAAACATGCCGCACAGGGGGGGGTTGTGATGGTTGTGCGACTGCGGATGGCGTCGCCGCGGCCGCTGGTGCTGTTCGCGACGTGGGCCGTCGCGTGGGGTGCGGCGTCTTCGCAGGTTGAGGGCGCATCGATTGAGGCTGAGGCTGCTGAGGCTGAGGCTCACGCTGGAAAGGCTTCGAAATCGATTGCCCAACGTTCTTGAAGAAGTCTCCCACCGGACCAGCGTTTACAAGGGGTCCGCTCAAGAACAAGAGCGGGATCACCAGGAGCAATAAGGGGTTCACATGGGTTCTCATCTTCCTCTTCCCCGCTGATTCAAGGGGGGTCTTTCGCAATAACCCTTACGCGCGCATGCGCGCGAGGGAAACGTAAAAAAGTATTGTTTGCTCAAGCCTGAATCCGCAAAGCCGACCCTACCCCTGCTAGCAGCGAGACCGCGCGGCCACCCTCGGGGTCTTTCGCTACAACCCCTACGCGCGTACCCGCGAGGGAAACCTAAAAAAGAATTCTTTGCTAGAGCCTGAATCCGCAAGCCGACCCTACCCCTCCGCCAGGCCGTGACGCACGTCCTGAGGCGCTCTCTCACTAAAATTGGGCAAGAGCGCTTCGTAAATGTGATCGGGGAACGCACGAGCACACGGGCGATTTCAAAGAATGGTTGATGCGACAAGGGCCCGCGATTCCTAGCCGAAGCCGCCGAGTCGGGGCAGGTGGGACTCTCGAGCTCACAACA
>JBEDUS010000413.1:0-5518 GCA_040414975.1 Candidatus Udaeobacter sp. | reverse complement strand
TAGATGTCCCTCGGACAACATTCCCCTAAATAGATGCATACCAATTCTCGCCAGCATTGAATCGATTGCGCCTTATGAGCTTTGCTAAACATGCGAATCCGGGATCGGATCGGCGGAAAAAGACTTTGGAGCTCCATGCAAGTGAGCGCCGCGGTTCTCACATCCGCATCGGCGCGGTCACCGGCATCGTCTCGGTTCTGCTTGCAGGAGTTGTTGGGATCGCGTTTGGCCGAGCACTTGGTAACGACTTCGTAGGTTATGACGACCAGAGTTACGTCGTCCTGAATCCAAGAGTCACAAATGGTCTTACGCTAGAAGGGATTCAATGGGCGTTCACCCACGTGCATGCCTCTAACTGGCATCCGCTCACAATGATTTCGCACATGCTGGACTGCCAACTCTACGGCTTACAGCCATGGGGGCACCATCTCACTAACATTCTACTCCATGCCGCAGCGGCTATCCTTTTGTTCTTTGCGTTGCGCGAGCTCAGTGCTGGCCGTTATGCTGTAGCCGGCATCGATGATGCCGGCCGGGATCAACGATCCCCGCTACAACGCGAAGGCTGCTTTTGGGCAAGTGCGTTTGTGGCGGCAGTTTTTGCCGTTCATCCTCTGCACGTGGAGTCAGTGGCCTGGGTGTCCGAGCGAAAGGATGTGCTCAGCGGCGTGTTCTTCATGTTGACTCTCTGGGCATATGCGCGTTACGCGCGCGGGAATGGCGCTCCCCGCTTCTGGTACCTAACGGTTGTAGTTCTTTTCGCCTTGGGCCTGATGTGCAAGCCGACACTGGTGACAGTGCCCTTTGTTCTGTTGCTGCTGGATTACTGGCCACTGGGTAGAAATCAACCGTCTTCGCCGCTCAATGACGGGATTACGAGGACTACATGGACCCGGCTGGTCGTCGAAAAGCTTCCGCTGTTTGTGCTCTCAGCTGCGTCCTGCGTAGCGACGCTTCTAGCGCAGAAACAAGCCTTGGCCGCAAGCATTAAACCGCCTCTCGTGGCGCGCGTTGGTAATGCTCTGGTTTCTTACGTTGTTTACCTGGGTCAGATGATTTGGCCGGCGCGCCTCGCAGTCCTTTATCCATATCCCGAAGGCAATCTGAAAGTTCAACACGTAATTATTGCGTTGCTGCTCCTGTTGGTCATTTCCACAGGTTTTTTCCTGTGGCGTAAGAAGTATCCGTTCTTACTGGTAGGGTGGCTTTGGTATTTAGGCATGCTGGTGCCCATGGTTGGGATTATTCAAGTAGGATCGCAGGTGCGGGGCGATCGTTACACGTACCTGCCGCAGATTGGTTTGTATCTCTTGGTGGCTTGGAGCGGGACGGAATTGTTTCACCGATGGCGTCGTGGCCGCGTCATCCTGGCCGTCGCTGCCTTGCTTATACTAACAGCACTAATCACACGCAGCTATTTTCAGACTTCTTACTGGCAGGACACAGAAACGCTATGGAAACATGCCATTGCCAGCACCTCAAACAATTACATCGCTTCCACCAATCTAGCCCAGACTCTCTCGCAATCCGGGCGATTTGATGAAGCGATCGTTGAAAGCCAAAAAGCTCTCGAGATTAAACCCGATTTTGCAGCCGCCCACAACAACCTCGGCAACGCCTTACTGCAAAACAACCAGAGCGGCGACGGCGTTCGCGGACAGGAGCCAGCCGTCGACGAAGCGATTGAACACTTCCGAAAGGCCTTGCAAATCAAGCCCGACTTCACTCAGGCCCGCAGCAATCTCGCGAAAGCTCTTTGGCAAAAGGGGCAGATGGACGAGGCAATTGCTCAGTTTCAAAAGACTTTGGAAATAGAACCTAACGATGCGGAAGCAGAGTTCTGCCTTGGAACGGCTTTTTTGCAAAAACGCGAAGTCAACGAGGCGATCGCGCACTACCAAAAAGCTCTAGAGATCAACCCGGACTATGCAGAGGCCCGATGTAGCCTGGGCAACGCCTTTGTCGCCGAGGGCAAATACAGTGAGGCGATAGCGAACTACGAGGCCGCGGTGCGCATACGCCCGGATTACTTGGAGGCCCATCATAATTTGGGCTGCATGCTGGCTGCGATTGGAAAGAGTGACGAGGCGCTTGAGCAGTTTAACGAGGCGCTGCGACTCAATGGAAACCACGCGCGGACGCATTTCGCTCTAGGCTCTTTGCTGGCACGCATGGGTGACCAAGAAGAAGCGGTAGCCCATCTTACAGAAGCGTTACGCCTCAAGCCGGACTACGACGAGGCGAAGCAGCAACTGCGCAAACTCGGTGTGCCGGTACAGTAATAATCGCAGCTCTGAACCTACTGTGCGAACTTTGCACACATCTTTCGATGAATACGAGCCGTTAACGCCAACGCTGGAGGTACGCACAGTACCGAGACGAAAGGCGGAGACGGCTGTACGAAGAGCGCCAAGTCACTGACGGCGCAGACGCTTTGAGTTGCATTTGACGAGCTCTTGGCCTTTCATTTCCTTCGTCTAGATTACGCAAAACCACTCCTAATTTGCTCCTGCTATGAAAAATATTTTCACCCTTTCGCTGCTCACCCTGTTCGCGTTGATCTGCTCCTGCCAAAAACAAGATTCAGCCGCTGAACAACAACTTGCTCAACAAAAGGCGGAGCTGGACGCACGCGAAAAAGCGTTAAATGAGAGATTGGATTCGTTAGGTGATAGAGTGAATTCGTTGGATGAAAGAGTGAAACAGTTGGCCGAAAAACAAGGAGCTGCCGCGAACGCCCAGATTCCTGCCGACGTTCAGGGTCAGACTCCCGACGCGGCGGAGTTGCAGGCTGAAAGAGACAGGGCGAGACAGCAGCTTTCCGCCATGATTCCCAGCCGCTCGCAAATTCAAGAAGCTGAAAAAGAGAGGGAAACACTACGCGCACAAAAACTGCGTGGGCCAGGAGAATTACAGAGCCAAAAGCAGCGGAAGCTGCAGATGTCTAGCGGGGCAGTATTTCCTTCGGAAGAGACCGCTTCACCAACTCCATCCCCTGCGGTTGAAGATAGTTTGCCGGCTGCATCGCCAACACCGTAACAGCTCACGCGTCCTGCGCGATACCGGACAGCAGGACCGGCAATCGTGTTCTCTTCGACAAGTCTGTTCCGCTGGTCGCGAAGTGATATTGCGGGGATGTGCGTCTCATCTTGGCTTGCGCCCGATTCGTTCCTTGGGAATGATGCAAATGCATGCCTGCAACGCTCGAGCAAACCGGCACAAACGTGATCACGTCTCGTTCCGCTTTCATTCTGCGGTTCATCAGCACGATCGCGCTTTGGACAATTGCACTGCTGATCATGTTCTCCGGTTACGAGATCTTGTTCTGGCTGTTGATCAGCGTGTTCGGAATGATCGGGCTCTGGGAATTTTACCGGATGTTGGATCACAAGGGCCTGCCCAATTTCAAGATCACGGGAATGATTTGCGGCGCCGTTCTGCTCGCCGGCAGTTTTTATTATTTCTCAAAGCTTGGGCCTGCAGGCTCGCATGATTTCGAGGTCGCCGTCCTGTTTTTTTTCCTGCTGACGGTCTTCGGGCGACAGATGTTCGCTCGCCTTCGCCATGACGAGCCGCTGCAAACCATGGCTTACACCTTGTTCGGTTTGCTTTACGTGCTTTGGCTTTTCAATTTTATCACCAAGATCGTCTATCTAACGCCCCGCTTGAACACAGGGCAGCTGACCGGACAATTTTATGTTTTGTATCTGATCGCAGTGACAAAATTCGCCGACATGGGCGCGTATCTGACGGGGAGCGCAGTTGGACGGCATCTGGTGGTCCCTCACATTAGCGGCAAGAAAACGTGGGAAGGTTTCTTCGGGGCGATTGTTTTTGCACTGCTTTGCAGCCTGGCATTGTTCAAACTGATGCCGGGCCATTTGTCGGCGCTGAACTGGACGCACGCGACGATCCTTGGTGTGCTTCTTGGCCTCGCAGCAGTACTCGGAGATTTGGCCGAATCAATCATCAAGCGCAGCACGGACGTGAAGGACTCGGGGAATTTGTTGCCGGGAATCGGCGGTGCGCTCGACCTTTTGGATAGCCTGCTGTTTACCGCGCCCCTTTTGTTCTTCTATCTGCGACTGGTGATTCGAGTTCCGTAAAAGATGAGGAGCGTGATTCGTTAAATGTTTACACCGTTTCGTCGGGTCTCGGTCTTAACATTTAACGATTTTAACGAGGTGCAGTCGTTCATTTGTATTGAAAAATGACAGCCGAGACTTCTGGAGAGCGCAAGCGGGTAGTCATTCTGGGCGCCACGGGATCGATCGGAGAAAGCGCGCTGAAAGTGGCACGCGACATTCCAGAGCGGATGGAAATTGTTGGAATTGCCGCCAACAGTAACGCCGAAAAACTCGCGGCGGCTGCCAATCGAACGCGAGTGCAATCTCTTTGTCTCGTCGATGAAACCAAGCTCGACACTCTGAAACGGGTGCTTGAGTACAAACCGCGGATTTTCACGGGCGAAGAGGGACTGTGTGAGATAGCTTGCCTGACCGATGCGCAAATGGTGCTTGTTGCGATTGTCGGTACGGCGGGATTGCGTCCGGCGCTTGCTGCCATACAGGCCGGAAAGGATCTCGCCATCGCGAGCAAGGAGATTCTTGTGATGGCAGGCGAGATCGTGATGCGAGAAGCGCGCGATAACGGCGTGAACGTCCTGCCGGTGGACAGCGAGCACAACGCGATTTTTCAGTGCTTGGAGGGCAAACGCCCAATAATCAACGCTCAACGCTCGACGTCCAAGGCAGAGAATTCGGCGTTCGGCGTTAAGCGCTGGATGTTGGACGCCTCGGATGTCAGGCGCATCATCCTCACTGCCTCGGGCGGACCATTTCGCGAAACGCCGCGAAAAAACTTCGATTCCATCACGCCCGAACAGGCGCTCAGGCACCCGACCTGGAACATGGGACCAAAGATCACGGTCGATTCAGCGACGCTGTTCAATAAAGGACTCGAGATGATCGAGGCGCACTGGCTCTTCGGCGTCGAGATGGCGCGTGTCGAAGTGGTTATCCACCCGCAGAGCATTGTTCATTCGATGGTCGAGTTTGCAGATGGCTCCACGCTCGCGCAATTGAGTTATTCGAACATGTGTTTCCCTATCCAATACGCTGTGACCTGGCCGGATCGCGTCCCAAACACTCTGCCACCACTGGATTTCTCAAAGTTGTCAAGGTTGGAATTTTTCATGCCACGCTACGACGATTTTCCTGCGCTGAACCTCGCACGCCGGGCGGGGGAGACGGGCGGCACATTGCCCGCTGTCATGAATGCCGCAAACGAAGTGGCGGTCGCTGGTTTTTTGGACCGCCAAGTGCGCTTTCCGGACATCTGGCAGATTGTCGAAGAGGTCATGAAACGACACGCGTCCGTTGCGCACCCGGATCTCGATGCGATATTGCAGGCCGATCGGTGGGCGCGTAATGAAGCGCAAGGACACGTTCACGTTAGATCGATAAATCGTTAAAAGAATTACAACGGCAGACACGATGGCGTGTCCAATCAATCACTA
>JBEDUS010000412.1:0-30407 GCA_040414975.1 Candidatus Udaeobacter sp. | reverse complement strand
CCCCGCCGTTCAGAGAGTGCGGCTAGTGCCCCCTGAAGACCTGTGCGCTGCCCGGTTTGTTTCTCGATGGCGGATTCGGCGGCCCGCGATTCTTCCGCCTGTGTAGTCACCCGTTTCTGGAAATTGGCGATCTCAGCCTGGCGCGCCGCAATTGTCTCTGCAAGCTCCGCTTCACGGGCGCTCATCGGCTGGCGCTGCGCAACAAGATGTTCGTAGCGCTGTCGCTCGGTTGCGACGGTGAGGCGCAATTCGTTGAGTTGCTCTATCGCCGCGTTTTCGCCGTTCGCAGCATCATCCTGCGCTGCTTGTAATTTCTCTTGCTCACGTTGGTTCGCAGTCAGCGTCGCCTGTTCCCCGGCCAATTCGTCTTCCAGCTTTGCGATGCGTTCGTCTGCGGCTTGGATTTGCCGGGCCAACACAGTTTGCTCTGAGCGAACCTGGGTTTGCTTTTGTTCGCTTTCTTGAAGTTCTCGCGCGAGAAGGAGAATTCGATTGTCGCAATCGGATTTTTCATGTTCCGCGGCTTCATAATCCTGTCGGGTGTCTTCCAACTGGCTGGTCGCCTTCTGCAGTGCCGCTCTGGCGGCGCTGCATTTCTTAACCAGAGCGTCGCGTTGCTTGCGGATCTCGGAGCACTCGCTATCCAGCGCAGACATTCGCGCTTTGCGTTCGAGTAGAGAATCTGCCGAGGCCTCCCGACTCCCGCCAAACACAATTCCCTCGATCGAAATCAATTCGCCATCCAGCGTCGCAGCTGCGATTTCGCTGTGCTTTTTCTTGGCAGCCAGTGCATCTTCCAGATGTTCAAAAATTGCGACGTTGTGAAGTAATTGCGCAATGAGTGGTGCGAGCGGCTCCGCTGCTTTCACTTTGTCGATTGCCCAGCCGAGCGATTTCTCAGGGGCGCGCTTTCCATGCGTCTTTGTTATCCCGTTGCCGAGTTGCGGAACGACCAACGCCGCTTGGCCGAGTTTTTTCTCTTTCAAAGACGCAATAATTTCAGGCGCCAACTGCGCGTCCTTTAGAACAATCGCCTGCAAATTTCGACCCAATGCCGCTTCGATCGCAGGAACGAAATTCTCATTTACATCGAGATTCGCAACCAAAGCGCCGGCCAACGCAGGCTTGATTCGTCCCGCGAATGCGGGATGCAGACCCTTGAGCACAGCTTGCGATCCTTGCGCAAGGCCTTGACCCTCTTCGTTAAGCTGTCGCAGAACTTCGAGGCGCGATTCTTTTTCCGTCTGCCCGCGCTCAATTGCGGCGAGTTCTTTCTCCACGCTCGCGACAAGTTGTTGATGTTGTCGCAGTTTTTCGTCGCTACTCTGAACAGCGCCTTGGCAACGATCGACTTTGCTCTGGAGGTTCTCGGCCGTTGTTCGTTCCGCGCTGATGTCATCCTGGATTCGGCTGCGAGCGGTCTCTATGCTGGAAACCGCAGTGTCCAAGCCACGCCGATTTTCCTCCGTTGTTTCACGACGAATCCTAAGTCCGGAAATTTCCTCCTCCAAGTCGGCGATACGGCTCTCGATCTCTGACGCCGCTTTCTGGAGCGTCGCGAGCCTCGATTCATGCGCGTTTCGCTCGGTGCGAAGCTCCGAGAGCCGGCCGGTAACCTTATCGAGCTCTGCTTCTTTGGTCCGCAGAGCCTCGTTCGTTTTTTCAATTAGCATGTTCGCCGCTTGAATTTCTTTGCCTTGCTGCGCCCGTTTGGTTTGGGCAACCGCAATATCGTTTCGGGAACGTTGAATCAGTTCGTTTAATTCTTCGGCCCGTTGTCGATTGAACTGGATTCGATTTCGGTGCGCGTTAATTTCGCTTTCAAGACGCTGAAGTTCACTACGACTGCTCGCAATCTGCGCATCGATTTCTTCCAACGCGCGCCGCTGCGCGGCGAGATTGTTTTCACCTGCATCGATTTTGGCGCGGACGGAGTCTTCAGATTCGCCAAGCCGCGCAATCTCAGCGTGGCAATGGCCGAGGTCAGTCTCGACTATATCGAGCTGTTTACGCGAATAATGGGTATCCAAGACGCGAAGATCGTCGTGCAATGCCTGGTAACGCCGCGCTTTGCCTGCTTGTCGCTGCAAAGAACCGATTTGCCGTTTTACTTCCTTAATGATGTCGCCAATGCGCAGAAGATTAGCTTCCGTTGCTTCAAGCTTGCGTAGTGCTTCGCGTTTTTGCGTCTTGTATTTTGTGACTCCGGCCGCTTCCTCAAAGACTGCGCGTCGGTCTTCCGGGCGCGAGCTCAGGATCATGTCGATCTTGCCCTGTTCCATCATTGAGTATGCTGTTCGCCCGATACCGGTGTCGGCGAACAGGCTTTGAATATCGCGAAGCCTGCACAAGGTTTTGTTTAGCAGATATTCGGAGTTACCATCGCGGTAGACGCGGCGAGTTACGCGGATATCGTGCCAGTCGATACCGAGCTCATCAGCGCAATCGGCAAAAGTAAGTGATACCTCGGCGAACCCGACCGGCTTGCGTAGATCGTTGCCGTCGAAGATTACATCGGCCATCTCGTCGCCGCGCAAAGATTTTGCAGACTGCTCGCCAAGCACCCAGCGGACCGCGTCGAGGACATTGGATTTTCCGCAACCGTTGGGCCCGACGATAGCGGTAATGCCTTCGTGAAAATTAAGGACCGTTTTGTCGGCGAACGACTTGAAGCCGAGAAGCTCGAGCGATTGTAAATGCATGGTGGGCCACACCTCGGGCGTCAGGAGGTCAATACAGCAGGCGTGAGGGGGTTACAAGCAAAAAACACACAATTTGAAGTGCTTTCGGGCGGCACCAACCACAGCATATTGGATATTCGTGAGCTTAGACAGCTTGGCTGACTCGGTCGCCAAGCTGCTCGTTTAGCGGATTCGCTTAGACCTGGCTGGAAGCCCATTCGCATAGTCAGACTGGCAGCCTGACATCCGATTCTCCCGCGTTTTGCCTCCACAATTGCCACTTGCGAGCACCCTTGGCCGCGAAGCTTACCTCGCACTCTTGCTTTAGACAACTGAATCACGCAGGATGCATCAATGGCTGATGAATCGACGCTGTCGATCCAACAAGCAGAGCGGCTCGATCACCAGTTGGTCCGCGGCATCGGAATTCCCGCCCTGACTGCGAACATTGTCAGCTCCACAATTGGCGCGGGAATTTTCGTGATTCCCGCAACGGTTGGGAGAGAACTTGGGCCGGCTGCTCCACTCGCATTTGTTGGTTGTGCCGTTGCGATGGTGTTGTTTGTCACTTGCTTCGCAATTGCTGGCAGTCGGGTATCGCTGACCGGTGGGCTGTACGCCTATGTCGAAGTCGCGTTTGGACGTTACATCGGCTTTCTGGCTGGCGTGCTTTACGGCCTCACCGCCCTCGGCGCGGTCGCGGGCGTGGTGAATGTTCTCGTGAATTCAATCATCATTGCCGCGCCGTTTCTCGACAGCAGACTGATGCGGATCATCCTCATGATTCTTGTTTACAGCTCACTCGTCGCGATCAATGTGCGCGGCGTGCGCGGAGGTGCAGGCGCGGTAACGGTCGTGACCTTTGCGAAGTTAATTCCGCTGCTTGTATTCATCGGCGCGGGAATGTTTTTCATTCATCCGGTGAATCTTACCTGGGCGATGTGGCCCAACAGCAAGTCGTTAGGCGACGCAATGATTCTGCTAATTTTCGCCTTCGTAGGGATCGAGGTCGCGTTAATGCCGAGCGGCGAAGTGAAAAATCCGGCGCGCACTGTTCCGCGTTCGGTTTATCTCGCGCTGGCGATCACAACCACGATCTACATGCTGATCCAAATCGTAGCCCAAGGGACACTCGGTGCTGACCTCGCCAACTACACGGACGCGCCGCTCGCCGAGGCCGCGGCGAAGTTCCTGGGCAACTTCGGTCACAAGCTGCTGCTCGCTGGCGCAGCCATTTCTGCTTTTGGGTTCGTCACCAGCGATATCCTCAGTTCGCCACGAGTTATTTTTGCTCTCGGTCGGGACGGCGTCTTGCCGCGATGGTTCGCGCACGTGCACCCCCGCTATCGCTCGCCCGATGTGGCGATCATTACGTACGCCGTGATCGCCTTTGGTCTATCCATCACCGGCACGTTTGAACAACTCGCGGTTCTGTCGAACGTCGCCGTGCTGTTGATGTACTTGTTGTGCTGCGCCGCGTGCTGGTTCTTGGTGCAACGCGACATCCGCATTGAAACCGATGGGCCCGGATTCGGTTTTCCGGGGATGAAAGTTGTGCCCGCCCTCGCGATCGCGGCCATCATCTGGATTCTCGGTCAGGCGGCCATTAACGAAAGTTCCATCGGCAGCGACACACGTGCAGGGTTACGGCTTGCAGGAGTCGTTCTGGTGATCGCGTCGGTTTTGTATTTCGTACGGGCATCCACTGCGCGTCCCGTCGCCAGTGCGTGACCTGGTCGGCTGTTGTAAGCGCTCCGCTTGCCAGTTCTTCGTCCAGCAGGCGACGCGCAGGCCCCACAATTGCTTGGCCATAGGCGTTGAGTGTTGGACGTTCGGTGCAAGCTGAGTTTACTCTTGCAATCATGCGTCAAAATTATCTCGAGGATTTTTATTCTTTCCTGCGGTTCCCAAGCGTTTCGACGGACAACCAGTACGCCAAGAAGCTGGTCGAATGTGCGCAGTGGCTCGTGAAGAGACTAACGAGTATTGGTCTGGAGACAGAGCTTGTCCCGACGCGCGGACATCCCATTGTCTGGGCGCGCAACAAACATCAGTCTGGGCGTCGCACGGTCTTAATTTATGGCCACTATGATGTGCAGCCGCCCGACCCCCTCGAACTGTGGGATTCACCGCCGTTCGAGCCTGTCCTAAAAAACGATTACGTCTTTGCGCGCGGCGCTACGGACAACAAGGGACAAATCCTTTCACACATTCTCGGTATTCAAGAGACCATTGAACAAAATGGCGACCTACCGGTGAACCTGCATCTGGTGGTCGAGGGCGAAGAAGAGATCGGCAGCGCACACCTCGGCGGTTTTCTGGAGGAACATCGCGATGCGCTCAAAAGCGACGTAGCAGTGGTTTCAGATACGGGAATGATCGCACGCGGCGTTCCGACGCTAAGCTACGGCTTGCGTGGGGTAACTGCTCTCGAAATCAAAGTGACCGGTCCGAAGATGGATTTGCACTCCGGTGTTTTTGGAGGTGCTGTTGCCAATCCGATCGCGTCACTGGCGGAACTACTGGCTACGCTTCATGATCGCGAAGGCCGCGTCACAATCGCCGGATTCTATGATCGCGTTAAGCCTTTGGAAAAATGGGAGCGCGAAGCGTGGAGCAAACTTCCTGTCGATGGCGATAAACTGATCCTGCAGGAAACAGGTGTGCCGGAACTCTTCGGCGAAGCCGGCTACAATTCGCTGGAACGCATCTGGGCACGACCGACGGCGGAGATCAATGGAATCGGCGGAGGATATCAGGGGCAGGGGACAAAAACAGTAATCGCCAGTCACGCGATGGCGAAACTCACCTTTCGTCTCGTTCCGGAACAGGGAGGCGATGAAATCCTGAAACTGGCAAAAGCGCATTTGCGAAAAAATCTTCCCAAGGGAGTCACTATGGAACTTACCGATGGCCACAGCGGCCCGTGGTATCTTACCGACCCACATTCAGCGATCGGTGAAGCCGCCCAGCGCGCTTTGCGCAAAGCGTTCAACCGCGATCCCGCGCTGATACGTGAAGGCGGCAGCATCCCGATTGTCTCAGAGTTCCGAGGCATCCTGGGCATTGAAACCCTGCTGATGGGACTCGCGCTGCCCGATTGCCGTGCACACTCGCCTAACGAGAATTTTCCTCTCGAAAATTTCGAAGGTGGCATTCGTCTCAACAAAGCAATTCTTCAGGAACTGGCTCACTGAACGGCGCGCCGTACCAGATGGAATTCCGAAGAGTAGCGCTTTGTTGCAGCCGCCTCACTGCGTCGAGGCACCTCCCTACCTTCATGATTCGAATTTTGGATTTCGCTTCCGAGGAAGAGCTTGCGTGAAAACGCGGATCCTCATGAAGTTTCTTCTAGTCATTGCAATGTTATTTGGCGCGATTGATGCCGCCCGCGCTGCCGAGGGATCGTTAGGCACGAAGATTAAAAGGATTTTCGCACCGACGCCAACCCCAGCTCCAAGGCACAAGCATCGGAAAAAGAAAGCCACTTCCAGTCCATCGCCCACAGCGACGCCAAGGCGGAAGAAGATTTCGCCGACTCCATCTCCAAGCCCGACCCCGGAGGCAAAACGAAAACACAAAAGGCAATCTCCTACGCCCAGTCCGGAGGAGACACCATCTCCGAGCCCAAGCGAAACTCCAAGTCCTTCGCGTTCGCCGCATCCCGGCGTAGAAAAGAAAGGCGCACCAAACGTGACTCTCTCGCCTAACGAAATTTCTGGATATGACGATTACTCTCCTAAAGTGCGCCAAATTATCGAAGCCGGACTCGAGCTAACAAAACAAGATTTGGGTTACACGTACGGCTCTTCAGATCCCGCTAATGACGGCATGGATTGCTCAGGTTTCATTTACTACCTACTCAACAAAAACGGATTTAAGGACGTGCCGCGCGATTCGAGCCAGCAATATGTCTGGGTTCGCAAGGCGGGAAATTTCAACGCGGTGTTGAGCCGCAAAGAAGATTCATTCGAGTTCGACGATCTTAGGCCTGGAGATCTGCTCTTTTGGAGCGGCACTTATACAATCGATCGCGACCCGCCGGTGACGCATACGATGATTTATCTCGGCCGCGAAAAGCGGACGAAAAAGCGGGTCATGCTCGGATCGAGCGACGGTCGCACATACGAAGGCAAACAACGTTGGGGCGTCAGCGTTTTCGACTTCAAAATGCCGCCCCCACCCAACAGCGGCGACGCCAAAATCAGTCCCAGCTTTGTCGGCTACGGTCGAATTCCCGGATTAGTCGGCGAATGATTCTCGGTTTCCAACGGACTCGGAGATGGTCTTAGTTCGGCCGGAGATGTTCGTTGAACCGCAGAGTGATCAACGTGGCGTTCATATTCGATAAACGCGAGCATGAGGAGCAGGAACATTACAATCAGAACGACGCGCTGCTCGTTTTTCGAGAGTTCAAAAATCCGAAAAAAGCCTTTCATTTTTTCGCGTAACGAATCGGATCTCTTATTCCGGCTTCGCGAAAGCCCTTGAGTCGCAGAAGACAGGAATCGCATTCGCCACAGGCGAGACCTTCCGGCGAAGGGTCGTAACAACTGTGAGTGAGCGAAAGATCCACACCAAGCTCGACTGCTTTGCGAATGATTTCGGCTTTGGAAAATTTGATCAGCGGCGTGTGAATTTGAAAGCGTTGGCCTTCGACGCCGGCTTTGGTCCCAAGTTTGGCGAGATTCTCAAACGCTTCGATGAATTCGGGTCGGCAATCGGGGTAGCCGCTATAATCGATAGCGTTGACGCCAAGAAAAATGTCGGCGGCCGAAATCACCTCCGCCCAGGCAAGGGCGTAAGCGAGAAAAATTGTGTTCCGCGCTGGAACATATGTAATCGGAATACCGCGCGCGATTTCTATTTCCGATCGGCTCTTCGGTACATCGACGTTGTCGGTCAACGCCGAGCCACCAAAAACCCGCAGGTCAATCGTTGCAAGGCGGTGTTGTTTTGCGCCTAACGAGTCGGCGACGCGGCACGCTGCTGCCGTTTCGATCTTGTGACGCTGGCCATAATCGAACGAGAGCGTGTAGGCTTCGTAGCCGTCCGCGATGGCGATGGCGAGGGTGGTCGTTGAATCAATTCCGCCGCTAAGAAGAACGACTCCACGTTTCATTTTCTAGTGACGGAAACTTCGCACGCAAATCGCGGCCTAATGATTCGCATCTCCCTTCGCAAGGGAGAGGGTAGGGTGAGGGTTCTGCTCTGCAATGTCATGCCAGGCTAAGAATCTCTGGAAAACCCCTCACCTCAATCCTCTCCCCTTCTGAAGGGGGGAGAGGCGGAAAATCGGAACCGCGGGTCTTACCGGCCATCGCGAGCAATTTTACCTTTGTCTGGGTGCTCCGCACGCACAGTGAGCGCGATCCCGCCGCGCGCCGAGAATTGCGCGGTTACGACTGCTTCTCGCGGCGCGCACGCTTTGACAAAATCCTCCAGGATCCGGTTGGTTACCGCTTCATTGAAGGCACGTTCATTGCGATATGACGCGAGATAGAACTTGAGGGATTTACTTTCGACACAGAGATGGTCGGGCACATAGTCAATGTCTATCCTGGCGAAATCTGGCTGTCCGGTGATTGGGCAAATGGAAGTGAAATCGTCTGTTTCAAAATGAATCCGATAATTGCGGCTGGGCGCTGGATTGGAAAAAGTCTCGAGCCGCGCCTCGGCAGGTGAGGCGGGCAGTTTCGCTTCGCTCCGTCCAAGGAGCGTCAATCGAGCTGCGTTTTTTGTTTTCGCCATAGTGATGTAAACGTCTACCTGTGTACGATGAGGTCAACTCGGGCGCGTCTAAGCGCCAAGGGCGCTGCTTCATTTCAGCCTGGGGCATGACCCCAGGAATCCAGGGTGTTTGCAATCGAGCGCTGAAAGCGCGTTTCAATCAGATGGACGATTCTCAAACCCATGAATTGCGCTTTCAGCGCTGATAACGTGATACAATGAACACCGGGGCAGTGCCCCGGCTGATAGTGAAGGCGGCGCCTTTGGCGCTCAACAAACTCGGTCAGGTGCGGCCGTCTTGTTGGAATGTGCGCAGATCGTCGGCAGCCTGCGGGTACTTTGCTGCCAATGCTTCGGTATCGCCGATTTCGACATCAACTGGCTCCACGCCTGGCCATTCAGTGCTCGCGCCGAGGAACCACCGCCGTTGTCCAATGATCCGCGCGGTATGAAATGCATTGCCTGGAATAAAAAGCTGCACGCATTGGCCGCTGGGTAGATCGGGGCCGACGACGACGCGCTCAGTCGTCCCATCGGCGCGTAGCATCAAGACCTCAATCGGATCCCCGAGGTAATAGTGATAAAGCTGATCGTTGCGGATGCGGTGCAACCGCACCTGTGCGTCGGGCGTTACCATGAAATAGAGAGCAGAGCCGGCTGGACGTCCTTCGGCGAACGGCGGCGGCAGCCCGCCAGGCGCGATGTGCTCTTCGCTGACGAAAGTCACACGCACGAACCCGCACGTCGCATGAGGTTCAAGTTTGAGAAGCGCGCGGATCTCTTCAGCAGTTAAATCCTCGCTCATTTGTTTTTCTTGAACATCGGACACCAAACTCCGAACGTCCAACTCCGAACCGTCTGAACAAACACCGGGAGTCGCACAGCAAAATGAAAGAGCGGACAGGAATAATCGATGTAATCGCGGAGGACAAAAGGACCGGTGATGTTGTGCTTGTGATGAATGAGCCTAACGAGTGGGATGGTTCGGATGAACAATTACTCGCGTTGCAGGAGCGCTTCAACGCTTACGTTTCGTTTCTGCTCGATGGCGAAATGACGGAGGCGCACCCGGAGCTGGCCGGTAAACCAGCGCGGATCGAGCTGCGCTGCGCGCAGATGCCAGATACTCGCGCCCTTGAGTTACTTGGCCTGATTCACGATCACCTCGCGTTCCAAGAAATAAAACTGGAAGTCGTGGTCAAGGAGGCGAGTTAAAATGTTACAAAGTTAAAAAAGCTGCAGCGCATATGTGTGACGATGACGTTGTAACTTTTTAACTTGGTCGACCTTTACGGGGGGCTCTTACAACTCGATCCCGTAGCGCTTCATCTTGTTGTAGAGAGTTGGACGTTGGATGCCGAGAACTTCCGCCGCTTTCTTCTTGTTTCCGTGGCACTCAGCGAGCGCTTGAATGATCGCGGTTCGCTCAACATCGTCTAGTGACTGGACGCCTGAACGCGGTAACGCGGCGAGCTCGGATTGTTGCAACGCGAAAGGCAACTGTATTTCCGTAGGGAGCTCTTTGATGCTGATCATTCCCTGTCGCGCCAGCACCACCGCGTATTCGATAGCGTTTTGCAATTCGCGGACATTCCCCGGCCACGAATAATCAAGTAACTTTTGAAATGCGTCCGGCAAAATGTCCGGCTCAGGTTTGCCCAGCTGCTGGGAAAACTGTTTCACGAACGCGGCGATCAGCGGTGGGATATCCTGTTTCCGTTTTCGAAGTGGCGGCACCTCAATTTGAAACGTGTTTAGCCGGTAGTATAAATCGGACCGCAGCCGGTTCTCCGAAAGCGCCTGCGGGATTGGTCGATTGGTCGAAGCGATCGCCCGGAAGTCCGCCTTCATCGTTTGCGTGCTTCCAAGAGGCCGATACTCGCGTTCCTGCAGAACACGCAAAAAGCGGGTCTGCAGCTCTGCTGGCATGTCGGATATTTCGTCGAGAAAAAGAGAGCCGCCATCGGCCGCCGCGATCATTCCGGGAAAATCCTGCATCGCGCCGGTAAAGGCGCCCTTCACATAGCCGAAAAGCTCTCCCTCAATCATGGTTTGGGGAAACGCCGCGCAATTGAGCTTTACCATTGGTCTCCCCGCCCGCCGGCTCCGCGCATGGATAGAATTGGCGATTACCTCCTTGCCGACACCGCTCTCGCCCACGATAAGAGCGTTCGCGTCTGACGGCGCCATCGCATTGATCAATTCCTCGATTTCCTGCATTGCTTTGCTCTTGAAAATCAGCGTGGGCCGCGCTTCTGCCATTTTCAGACGCCGCTCGAGTTGCTCTGTCTTCTCTCGAAGTTCTTCGGCTTCTCGCAGGAGGAAGTCTTTTTCCAACGCTTTCTCCACGAGACTGAGCAGCTCCTCAGGCGCGTACGGCTTACTGATGAAATGGTAAGCACCGCGTTTAATAGATTCGATCGCATTGTGCAGCGAGTCGTGCGCCGTCAAAATAATGACCTGTGTCCGGGGAACTTCGGTTTTAATCTGATCGAGCGTCTCTAATCCGTCCGCGTCGGGGAGTTGGAGGTCGAGCAAAACGAGGGTGGAAGGTTTAGACCTTAATAGTTTGAGTCCCTGGGATGCCGTGGCTGCTGTGTCCACCTGATAACCGTGACGTTTTAATAATGCCTCGAGCGTCATCAGGACTGGCCGCTCGTCGTCGATGATCAAAACGCGGTGGTTCCCGGTTTTCATGTAGAGGATTGCGCCCGTACTACGTACGAGCATTGAACTCCAGTTTGTTTAAAAGGTGGCAAATGATTCGACTCAGGTCTCTTTTGGACGGGTGCCTGAGGCAGGGAGGGCCAGGGTCGTAGCGAGCACTGAAGAATTGCCATCATATTGAGCATACAGTACGCCGCCGTGTGCCTCTATAATAGCGCGAACACGATTCAGACCAAGAGCGTAATGACCCTGGCTGATCTTCCGAAGCGGCTCCCGACCCCAATTATCGGTGTCCAAGTCAAATTGAGCTTTCGGCTCCTCAAGCGTAAAGAGTAGTTGGTTATTGTCTATTTTGGCAGTCGCAACAAGCATGCCCTTGTGACGACTGTGCCGAAAAGCATTTGCAAAAAGTTCGGTGAAGACTTCCTGCAGAAGCTGAGGATCAACATTCAGCATTGCGTCGCCAAGCTGGGTTCTCCAGGTAATTGCCGAGTTTTCTTTGGAAAAATCGTGGTCTATTCTTTTACGTAAATCTTCAATGAAATCCGCGGCCGGGTAGCTGATCAGGTTAGGTTTGGCCTCACTAACTCCCCTGGCAAGGGATTGTAATGTAGACGTCAGTCCAGCGATCATTTCGCGCAAACGCTTGATTTCGCCCTTGATTTCGTCATCTCGCTCCAGTTCGCTGATATACGCGGACTGTAGCTCGATTGCATTTAAGTGATTGCGCAAGTCGTGGCTGAGTTGCCGGACGAAACGAACCATGTCGGGCCAGGCAACCTTTGGCAACTCAGTTCGATTTTCCGAAGACGGCTCCGCCATATCTTGCTTTGATCTGCACCGTTCTAATTGCCAAGTGAAAATTTATCGTCGACCGGCTCCTCACCGTGCGAAACCCGGATGTGTGGATCATTGCTCGCCAGATGCCGCAGCACATGAAACACGTCTTCCGGGTCGGCATCGATTGAACGCGCAATTTCTTCGGCCGTTTTCCCGGGCCCGCCGATTAGTTTTGCACGCACTTTTTTTTGAAGTTCCAACAGCCTCGTTGCCGCTTTCTTTCCTGCTTCAACCCCGGGTTGATCGTAGGCATTGATGTTGACCAGTGAGCCGTAAAAGCCTACCGCACGTTCATAAAGCGCGATCAACGCACCGATATTAAACGCGTTCGCCTCGGGAATGCTTATAGTAATTGATTCACGCGCACTCTCGTAGAGCGCACTCCGCGTCCCGCGGAGAAGTCCGTGAAGGTAGTCGCCACTTGTGACTCCGTCTTCGATTTCGATTGCCGGACTGTGCCGATCCTTATCCACTTCAATGAAGGTCACGAAAAAATTCAAAAGACCATCACGCAACTGTTGCACGTAGGCGTGCTGGTCTGTCGATCCCTTGTTGCCATAAACAGCAATGCCTTGACGCACGATTTTGCCGTCGAGATCCTTTTCTTTCCCGAGCGATTCCATCACCAGCTGCTGCAGATATTTCGCAAACAATGCCAGCCGGTCTTTGTAGGGAAGGATCACCATAGATTTGTCCCCTTTGCCATTGCCAGCGTAGTACCACATGAGCGCCAGAAGCATCGCGGCGTTTTGATTTACATCCTGTGTGCGAGTCCGTTCGTCCATCTCCGCTGCGCCGGCTAGAAAATCATCGATGTCAAAACCCTGCAGCGCCATTGGCAAAAGCCCAACCGCGCTCATCACCGAAGTGCGCCCGCCAGTCCAATCGTGCATTGGGAACCGGGCAAGCCAGCCGTTGCTTTTGGCGTAATTGTCCAGATCGCTCCCCACGCGGGTTACGGCCACTGCATGCCTGTTAAATTGCAACCCCGTGTCTTTGAACCTTGCTTCCGCCTCGAGCATTCCATTTCGCGTTTCCTTTGTCCCGCCGGATTTTGAAACCACCACGACGAGCGTCTGGGCGATGTCATTGCCCATTCTCTCGAAAACGCGATCGAAGCCATCTGGGTCTGTGTTATCGAAAAAAAAGATGTCCATTGGATCCTCTGACGACCCGAGCGCGTCGGAGACGAATTGCGGTCCAAGCGCCGAGCCGCCAATGCCAATCAGCAACACATGCTTAAACGGCTTCCCGTTTTCAGCCGTGATTTTTCCGGAGTGAACATCCGCTGCGAACGTCTTGATATCTTTGATCGTGTCCTCGATCTCCGTGCGAATTTCTGGAGTGGGGGCCAGCTTGGGGTTCCGCAGCCAATAATGTCCAACCATTCGGTGTTCGCTGGGATTGGCGACCGCCCCGGCTTCCAGCGTTCGCATTGCTGCAAATGCCTTATCAATCTTCGGCTGCATTTTTTCGAAGAAATCATCCGGGAATTTCATCCGGCTGATGTCGAGAGAGAAGCCGAGATCGCTGTAGAATAGAAAATGCCGCTGAAAACGCTGCCAGAGTGAAGTGGACGACATAACGTTAGGATTGCAAAGATGAGCGATATCAAACGACATTTGAATTATCGATCCTCGACTGTACAAATCCAAACAAAACCAGATCGGCAATCCGCCCATGGTCGCTGGTCTCAGTAGTTGTCTGCCAAACGTTCTCGCGATTGCAGAGCTGCTTCTCACATGAAATTCAATTGCAGCGTCAGGTCGCGAGAATAGCTTCGCAATATCATGTCACATGCGCACGCCAGGCAAGGCATGCCACATTTGTTTTCAGGGTTGATCGCTGCGGGCTTGGTAGCCGCCATTTTGCTTGCGGCGGCAATCGTAGCGGTTCATCTCGAACACACCACCATTCCTGCAACCGCGCCCGAGTTGTTTCCGCTAAAAAACCAGGGCCTGGCGTTTCAACGTGCGGCCGCGCATGCTCCCTGGGTATTACCGCTTTACGGCAGCTCAGAATTGACCGCTGTCTTGGTTCCGGAAAGGGCACACGTTTTCTTTCGCACTGCGCCAACAGGTTTCCAAGTTTCGCCGGTCGGCGCAGGGGGCACGAACTCACTGATCATGTTGCAAAAAGTCGGCGCACTTGGCTCGGATTTACGCGGCAAGAAGGTTGCTATCTCACTTTCGCCCGGCTGGTTTTTGAACTCCAGCCCCGGCTGGTTGCTGGGATATAAAGGAAATTTTTCGCCGATGGCGGCAAGCGAACTGGTATTCGGGACTGCACTCGATTTCGACCTGAAGCGGGACATCGCTTCACGCATGCTGAACTGCCCAGGCACGCTGGAAAAGAACCCATTCCTTGAATTCGCGTTAAAGCGACTCGCTTCTGGGCGTTGGCTCGACCGTCTCGTTTTCTGGGCGCTCTGGCCATTTGGAAAAGCGCAGACTGCGATACTGGAATTGCAGGATCACATGGCGGCGTTCCATTACATTCGCCGTAAGATTAAGCCTGCGCCGCCGCGCCATCCTGAAACGCCCGATTGGTCAAAGCTCATTGCAGCGATAAGTGGAACCAAAACCGCCGGGGCGGACCCGGTTACAAAAGCTTCCAGTCTGAACCAGGAAAAGACGGTTAGTCACGACGTCGCGTTTTGGAACGACATGAATGCATCTACGGGCTGGATCGATTTCGAATTGCTCCTGCGCACGCTCGCAAGGGTTCGTGCTCGGCCATTGCTACTTAGCATGCCAATCCCTGGCGACCTTTACGATCAGCAAGGCATATCGCGTTCTGCTCGCGAAAATTACTATGCAAAACTTCGCGGATTGGTACAACGCTACCACTTTCCGCTAGTTGAATTTAAGGGACATGATGAGGACCCGGCCTTTCTTTACCTTCACAAGAGCCACCTCACCGCCAAGGGCTGGATCTACTACGACCGGGCGCTTGATGATTTCTTTCAGGGGCGTCCACCGCGGAGTTGATCAGACCGATTCCTGTCGGCGTGCTGAATGCACCGGTAATACCTTACGGTAGGGTAATATCCTACCCCATGTTTATACCCTGGCTCACATGCGGAGCGTTACTCCCGAGGATAATCTCCATCCTCATGAGCGCGTTCTTTAACGAGAAGGTATTACAACTTCTCGAGTCGGTCGCCGAAACCGATGAAGTTCGGATGAACCTCGAGCTGCCTCTGTATCAGTGTCAGGTGTTAGACTCGATTAAGACGGTGGAGTTGATGGTAAGAATCGAGGAGGAGTTCGGTCTCAAGATCTCCCCGGCCGAGTTCGAACGCGAAAATTGGGGGACACCGCGTAAGATTATCGCTGACTTAGAGAGCCGAGCGCAGGTAAAAGTGTGAGTTGGGTGACAGCACATCCGACGCTCTGGCGAGTGCTACTGATTCTATACTATCTCGCTGTTATTGCGGGCTTAATCGCTATGTACGGGCGCGGCGACTTTTCCACCCCGCCATTTGTTTATCAGGCTTTCTGAGTGAATCTCATCGAACGAATCGACCACTGGGCTGTGACAGCTCCGAAGGCGATCGCTCACATCAGCGGGGATCAGAGGCTGACTTATGGCGAGCTCCGCCAGCGTTCCGATGCCATTGCCACCCACCTAACCGACCGCTTTGGCGATTATCGTGCTCCAATCGCAGTGCTGGGGCATCGTGAGCCCGAAATGCTCATTGCATTCCTGGGAATAGTAAAATCCCGCAGGCCTTATGTTCCGCTGGATACCGTGTTGCCACAGCAGCGCATCGATAAAATTCTGGCAATCTCGCGCCCCACGTTACTTCTCACTCCGGCGGACGTCACAAAGCTTTCCACGTCTACAGCGCCTGCTCCTGCCATCCGCATCAAGCGTGACGACCCATTTTACATTTTGTTCACCAGCGGCAGCACTGGAGAACCGAAGGGCGTGATCATTACGCTAGGGTGCCTGGAACATTTCGTCGGATGGATTCTTGATGAACTAAAGTTCGTTCTTCTCAGCGAAACCTTCCTGAATACAGCGCCATTCTCATTTGATCTCTCGGTGATGGACCTTTATTGCAGTCTTGCTACAGCAGGCACTCTTTTCAGCATAAGTCGCGATCTGGTGGCAAATCCAAAAATGCTTTATCGCGCGCTTGGAAATTCCGGTGTCACCACCTGGGTGTCTACACCATCGTTTGCACAAATGTGCCTAGTCGAAGAAAAATTTACAGAAGCAATGCTTCCACGCATTCGGCGTTTTCTTTTTTGCGGCGAAACACTCGCCCCGCAAACTGCGTCTCGTTTGCTTGAGCGCTTTCCGAAAGCACAAGTGTGGAACATGTATGGTCCGACCGAGGCGACGGTGGCCACCACTTCTGTACGGATAGACAATTCAATTTTGGAAAAGTATTCGGCTTTGCCAGTGGGACGCGCCATGCCGGGGACCGACGTTTTGGTCGAGAATGACGCTCGGGAAATTTTGCCAGAAAACGAGCAAGGCGAAATTATCATTGTGGGACCAAATGTTAGCCCGGGCTATCTTGGGCGGCCCGACCTGACGGCAACCGCCTTCTTCGAGCATTGCGGGCGGCCCGCTTATCGAACCGGCGACCAGGGCCGGCTGCATGAAGGCTTGCTGTTTTTTGAAGGCCGCATGGATTCACAAGTCAAGCTTAGCGGGTATCGCATCGAGCTCGGCGATGTCGAAGCGAACCTTCTGGCCTTGCAGTCGGTAAGGGACGCAGTGGTAACACCGGTGATTAAGGACGGCGTGGCCCAATCGTTGGCCGCCTTCGTAGTGCTTAGCAGCCAAACTCAGGCATCGCATTTTCAGTTAACACAGTCGTTGCGACAGCAGCTGGCAGAACGGCTGCCCATGTACATGTTGCCGCGCAAATTCGTGTTTCGTGATGCACTTCCGCTGACGGCGAACGGCAAAGTCGACCGAGCCCGGCTGGCCCAGTCGCTGTGATTCCGTACGCCGATTTCACTTATTTTGGGCTGTTGCTTTACGCGGTAATTCCGACGCTCATTCTTGGCCTATTTGGCAAGGCTGGCTGGCGCTGGGCGACCTTTGTGACTGCCGGGATACTGATCGTGCAGTATCACGGTTTATTAAGCATTCGGCCACATTTTCCAGTGCGCGAGATCTGGATCGTCGTTGGTTTCGCCATCTGGCAATGGGCGACAGTGTGCGTATTCGCTAAAAGTGGGGCACGGGTTGGCTGGCCGTTCTATGTTACGGTCGTCGTAAGCCTGTTTCCGCTTGCCGCAACCAAATTTTTTCCGGTCATGTCGCCGAGAAGCGAGTTTGGTTTTCTCGGAATTTCATACATCACGTTTCGGGCATTGGATGTCGTATTTTGCTTGCGCGACAAGGTCATCCCTCTGCCCGGGACACTCGATTTCTTAATGTTCCTTTTTTTCTTCCCAACCATTTCAGCCGGGCCTATTGACCGTTTCCAACGCTTCGCAGGCGAATGGAAAAAGACGCGAACCCGCGCTGAGTTCCTTGTCGATCTCGACGGTGCGGTGCATCGCATTTTTCGGGGGTTCTTTTACAAATTCATCCTCGCTGCGCTGATTAAACAATACTGGCTCGAGCGAGCGGCCAGCAGTGGGAGCTTCGCTGCGTTGATCAGCTACATGTACGCCTACAGCTTCTATTTGTTTTTTGATTTCGCAGGCTACAGCGCTTTTGCAATTGCTCTCAGTTATCTTTTCGGCGTCCACACTCCGGAAAATTTTGATCGACCGTTTCTCGCCCGGAATATCCGCGATTTTTGGAATCGCTGGCACATCACTTTGTCATTTTGGTTTCGCGATCACGTCTACATGCGTTTTCTGTACGCCGCGATGCGCGGCAAATGGTTTGCGCACAAGGAAGTCGCCCCAATCGTAGGCTATTTTTTGGCGTTCGGACTGATGGGCCTCTGGCACGGGCCTGAGCTTCACTATATTGCTTACGGATTTTATCAGGCGGCGTTGCTTTCCGCGTTCCACCTTTTTTCTCGCTGGAATAAGGTACATCGCTATTGGCGTGAGGGTCGGGTCTCGCGGGCTATCGCTATCTTTATCACGTTCCAGTTTGTTTGCTTTGGCTTGCTGATTTTTTCAGGGCGCATTGGGGCGGCCCCGCTGCCGCACCATGTTGGCGACGTCGAGGAGGCGCGTTGCTTTGAGATTCAGGGGTGGGTTTGGGACAAAAATCAGCCAGACGCCCCGGTGGATGTCGAACTTTGGGATGGCGATAAACTTCTGATGAAGTTCCCCGCCAACGAATTTCGCCAGGATCTCGTGGATGCGGGTTATGGAAATGGCCGGCATGGTTTTCACATTCTGACACCGCGACAACTCCAAGATCATCGCGCTCACATGATCCACCTTCGCGTGGCTGGGACAACGCACGAATTAGCCCATTCACCCAAGGTAATTTACTGCGAATGACGTCAATGACGAACGATAAATGATGAATGACGAAGGAAGCCCAAATGCCTGAATGCTAGAAACCGCACATGCGATTTATCTTCATTCGGATTTCGTCATTGATTCGTCGCTAGAAATTCGTCACTCGTCATTGCTGCTCCTGTGCGACCTCATATTCTGGCTTGGGCACGCCCATTAGCCAATGATCGAACCAACCGACGATATGCTGCAGACGTTCGACACGGTGCCACGGCTGGCCGGAGCGGGAGAGCTCATGCGATTCATTAGGAAAACGGACCATGACGGTTGGAATTTTGCGAAATTTCAACGCGCGAAACATTTGTTCTCCACCAGCGCCAGGCGGCGTCCGGTAATCTGCTTCGCCAAGTATAAACATCATCGGCGTCATTACATTCTTGATGTAATTGATCGGGGAACGCACCCGATATTCCTGCGGATCCTCAAACGGCGGCAATTTGAACCACGTCGGATGGAAAATAACAAAGTCCGCCGTGTACCACCAGTTCTCCCAACTTGCGATATCGCGTTGTGCAACCGCTGCGGCAAAGCGCTTTGTTTGCCCCACGACCCAGTTGGTCAGCAACCCGCCGCCGCTGCCGCCGGTCACGCCGAGCTTCTTGTCGTCGATGTAACCGCGTTTGATCACATCATCCACGCCAGCCATCAGGTCTTTGTAGTCATCCCCAGGATATTGATACTGAATGATGTTTCCAAATTCCTGGCCGTAACTCGTGCTCCCACGTGGATTCGGATAAAGCACGACGTAGCCCTTGGCCGCCATCCACTGAAATTCGTGATCAAATATATAACCATACGCGACGTGCGGGCCGCCGTGAATGTTCAGGATCAGCGGATACTTTTTGTGCGAATCGAAGTTCGGCGGCTTCTGCAACCAGGCTTGAATGTGCTTGCCGTCAAAGCTGTCGTACCAAATCTCTTCCGGTTCAGTTAGGTTTAACTTGGAGAACAACTCGTCATTGATGTGCGTCAATTGCGTGGGTACCGCATCCTTAGTTGTGCGATCGAGGACAAAAAGATCGTTGATGCGCGTCGGTGTCGAGACCACGTAGACCAACTTCGAGGCTTCAGGCGAGGTTCGAAAGCTCATGACGCCCTGATTTCCAGACGTCAGGTCGTGCACCGCAGTCCTGCCAGGGTCGGTATCCTGCGCCACGGGCAGATCGAACAGCGCGAGATTCGCTTTTCCTTCCTTGGTATAAACTGCGATAAGGCCTCGGCCGTCTGCAGTCCAGATCGGCTTGTTCCGTCCGCTTGCCCGTGGCGGTGAGCAGTCCGCGATGACAAAGCCGGGCACGTCGAAATCAAAGTTGACCGTCACATTGCGCGGTTTCGCGTTTGGCAAAAGATCGAGGACCCACAAGTCGGGCTGCGTGTATGAGTTGATTGGACGTGTTGTTGCGGCCGTAAACGCCACCTGTTTACCGTCGGGACTGAGGGAGAACGCGCCAGAGTCTGGTCCGCCCTGCGTATCCAGATCGATCGTCGTGATCTTTACCGGTTTGCCGCCAGCTGCCGCCACTGAGTAAAGATCAGTCCTTGGCAGCTCGTAGTACGGTTCGTCGGTCCGGCTCGACGTAAAGTAAATCTGCGAACCGTCTTTCGACCAAGTCGCGTTCTCCTCATCGAACCGGCCGGTAGTAAGCTGGCGCGGCTTTACTTTTTCATCGGCGCTGTGTGGGGCTGGGACGAGCCAAATATGTGTCGGACGTTTTGGATCGAGATAACCCTCGTTATCTGCCCGATAGACGGCGCGCGTGATCACCCGAACATCGCTCTCGTGCTCTGCGTCCTTATCGGTAGGTTTGGGCGAAGGCTGGTTAGCGGAGGCGGATTTTTTCTTTTCCTGCTTGGCCAGGTCTTCTGCGTTGGTGTCACTCGTGAAAGCGATTGTTTTTCCGTCGGGGGCCCAGCTTGGATTTCCTGTGCCTTTGGGCAGATCGGTAAAGACAAATGAATCGCCGCCGGCTATCGGCAGCATCGCCAACTGCGGCGGCTCGGGCTTACCATTCTTCTCAGCCCCGCGCAGGAAGAGCAGAAACTTTCCGTCCGGCGACCAGCGAGGCGCAGAGTCATGGTCGCCTTTTGTTAGTTGATGAGCTTGTTCGCCGCCCGCCAGCGGAACCGTCCAAATGGAAGTATCATAACCTTCTTTCTTTTCATTCACCGTCACACGGACAAACGCGACGTGCGATCCGTCCGGGGAAACCTGCGGGTCCCCAATCCAAACAAAATCGAACAGATCTTTTTCGGTGATGTTGCGCTTTTCGGCGAAGGCGCTGCCTGCTCCCGCGATAAGAACAATGAAAATGAGGAAAAGCTTCGCCGCGCTAAATCGTTGAATCATTGAACCGTTGAATCCTAAATCCGATGGAACGGTGTAACGACCTAACGAATCATGCCACTCCGTCCTCATTCCTTCGATATACAACATTTGTGCTTCATCATTTCGTCCGAGTGCGAGCGATCACATGTGCTCGATCACATTGTCGCCAAATTGCGAAGTCTTGATCTGGGTGGCCCCTTCCATTAAGCGCGCGAAATCGTAAGTAACATGTTTGCTCGCGATCGCGCCACTCAGGCCTTTGAGAATCAACTCGGCGGCTTCTGTCCAGCCCATGTAACGGAACATCATTTCGCCTGACAAGATCACCGAACCTGGATTGACTTTGTCCTGGTTCGTGTACTTCGGCGCGGTGCCGTGAGTTGCCTCAAACACCGCGTGACCGGTGATGTAATTGATGTTTCCTCCAGGCGCGATTCCAATTCCACCCACTTGCGCGGCCAGCGCGTCGCTTATGTAATCGCCATTCAGATTAAGCGTGGCGATCACGTCGTAATCCGCGGGCCGCAGCAGAAATTGCTGCAATGCGTTGTCAGCGATTGCGTCGTTGATCACAATACCGGCGCCCGGTTTGCCCATTGGAATCTTGCACCATGGACCGCCGTCGATTTCCTTCGCGCCGAAATATTGCTTTGCGACTTCATAGCCCCAGTCGCGAAATGCGCCTTCGGTGAACTTCATGATGTTACCCTTGTGGACCAGGGTCACGCTCTTGCGGCGATTCGCAATTGCGTAAGAGATCGCACTATGCACCAGGCGGACGGTGCCTGATCGACTCACCGGTTTGATTCCGATCCCGACGCAAACGTCGTCTTTTTCCGGTGCGCCGACTTTTTTCCAAAACTCCGCCGCCTTCTGTTTTGTGCCGAACCGAATTTTCTCAAACCGTTCTGGAAATTCTTTTTTTAGAAAATCGAGAATTTTTTGGGCGTCCGGCGTGCCGGCGGCGAATTCGATACCTGCATAGATGTCTTCGGTGTTTTCGCGGAAGATCACCATGTTTACTTTTTCCGGATGCTTAAGTGGCGAGGGAACGCCATCAAAGTACTGCACCGGCCTGAGGCAAACGAAAAGATCGAGGAGCTGGCGCAACGCCACATTGAGCGACCGGATCCCGCCGCCTACCGGCGTGGTCAGCGGCCCTTTGATTCCCACGTGATACTCGCGGAACGCTTCCACGGTGTCGTCCGGCAGCCATTCACCGAATTTGTCCTTTGCTGCCTGACCGGCATACACTTCAAACCACGCGATTTTTTTTCTGCCCCCATATGCTTTTTTAACTGCGGCATCGAACACGCGCACGCTTGCAGCCCAGATGTCTGGCCCGGTCCCGTCTCCGCGGATAAATGGAATGATCGGTTGATCCGGTACATTCAGTGTATCGGTTCTGGTAATTTTTTCACCTGCAGGCGGAGCGACATCTTTATATGGCATAAGGGGCAAACTGTAGAGGCGGCCATCATCAGCCGCAACAGAAGTCGATCGGCCGCGTACTCTGCAGCCAAATCGTCTCATCCAGTTTTGGACAGATTTATATCACATATGTGATCCATAATTTTCCCTTGCCGGCGCCGCTTCCAGACGAGTCTGGTCTTCCACCGAGACGACTTGCGCGAAGGCGGGCCTTTGTTATAATGCGCGCGCTCCTCCTCCAACTCTCATGTTCGCCAGGAAGCCAGGAAGCGGCTTTGTGCCGGCGGCTGTCTCAGACGCCGTACTCTCCAATCTCGGATTTCCGACCCCTACTCAGGTCGAGGAGGGTTCACCCTGCTCGAACTGCTCATAGTCGTCGGCATCATTGCCGTGTTGCTGGTGTTAATCGGTCCAGCTTTCACAACTCTTAAAAGTGCCGGAGACGTCACGAGCGCTGCCTACACGGTCAAAGGCGTGCTCGATACCGCCCGCACGTACGCCGAAGCCAACAATACTTACACATGGGTCGGCTTTTATGAAGAAGACGGCTCGCAGCCGTCGCCGAATCCGCCATCAACACCGATACCTGGAACGGGTAGGGTTGTCATGTCGATCGTCGCATCCAAGGACGGGACGACAGTATATAACTCCGCCAGTCCGGCACCCATCGACCCAACAAAGCTAATTCAAGTTGGTAAGTTGGTTAAGATCGACAACATTCATCTTCCAATCTTAAATCCAGGTTCTAATAGCGGTGACGAGCTTGATACGCGCCCTTGGCCATCGCCAGCACCTACACCGGCAAATGACTCACGTTTCGGCGAGCTCAACCTGTCGGGAACCCAATCTGCACCCACGACAAATACACAATTTCCCTTTCAATACCCGGTCGGTAGTCCGGCTCCAACAGCTCAATACTCGTTCCAAAAAACCTTGCAGTTCAATCACCGGGGTGAGAGTCAGATTAATAGCGGTTCGGGGGGTTCCGGCGCTGGAAGCGTGACGTATCCTGTCAAGCCAATCGTCGAGATCGGTTTGATCCAGTCCCACGGGAATATCGCCCCTACGCCCACGCCTAGCGCGGGTAATTACGTTGGCAACGTCGCGGCCGTTCAAATCACTGGCTTTGGCGGCAGCATAAAGATTTACCAACGGTGAAAAAGCGATTGATGTCTGGGTTCTCGCTTGTCGAAGTAACTCTCGCCTTTGGTATCGCTGCCTTTTGTTTAATCGCGCTCTTTGGCCTACTGCCGGTTGGCGTCCAGACAAACCGCAACGCGACTTCCCAGACGGCTGCCACTAACATCATGGCTTCCGTGGTCGCCGACTTGCGAGCTACGCCGACCTTCAATACGACATCCACAGAATTCGCCCTTACCTTTGGGGCCAACGCGACATTGTACTTTGATGGCACCGGGCAGTTTGCCGGATTACTGGGCGCGAATTCTCGCTATCAGCTAAATGTAACGTGGTATGGTTCGACTGGGCTGAGGTACGCTGATCTCAAGGTGACCTGGCCGGCAGCTGCGACGCCAGCGAACGCGAACGGGTCAGCAGAAATGTTTGCTGCTGTTCGACAGGAATTGAAGCAATGGGCGACGACAACGTCAGGGCTATAGCGTCCGTTGTCCGCAGCAGATTGTTCCTCAGCGCGTTGGTACATAATGCGCGGCGGACAGCGCAGAGTACAGGTGGGCGAATGGGTGGGTTCACGCTGGTCGAGGTCGTAGTTACCATCGGTGTGCTAGTACTACTTGTGTTATTTGCCACGCAGCTCCTCAAGAGTGCGGCCATTGTTACCGTCCTTGGCCAAAAAGAAATGGATGCGGACTCGCAAACGCGGCAGCTGCTAGATCGAATGGCTCTCGATGTCGCACAGATGGTGAAACGCTCGGACGTGGATTACTGCCTTAAATCTTCGTGGTTTGCTTCTGGATCGCCCCCGGCACCAGCAGGAGTGACAGGAGTGCGGACTGTGCTGCAACCTGGAAACGACACGATAGCATTCTATAGCACAGTTCCAGGCTATTATCCATCCACCGGTTTGCAAAGCCCGGTTTCACTTGTTGCCTATCAAGTCTACAACCCTTCTCCAGCCCCTTCGCCTTGCCCCAACTGCAACAAGCTCCAGCGAATGGATAAAGGCCTGCTATGGAACGGCTCTACGCCAACATCAGGAACTCCGCCGCCAATTGTTTTCATGCCTGTACCACTTGCTTCGCCTATCCCCATTGCTGAACTACCTAATCCAATTCCCAACCCTACTGCAACTCCTGCTTGGCCAGAGATTGCCAGCAGCATTAGTAGTTGGTCAGATTCCGAGGTAGTCGGGCCGCAGGTGTTTCGGTTTGAGTATTATTATCTGTTAAAGGGTCAGACGAATCCCGCGACTGGGGAGAATTGGAGCCCGATATTCAGCGATACGCCGTGGGACACCCGGATTTGCTCGTGCCCAGCCGCGAGCCCATACCCAACTCCAACCCCAACCGGAACCCCAATCGCAAGCCCAACTCCGGAAACAGAATGCTGTCACTATTCCCCAGAAGGGATGCAAGATGTAGCGGCGGTTGTCGTAGTCATCGCGGTGATTGATCCCCAAAGCAAGGTGTTACTCTCAGACGCGACGACTCCTCCCCAACTTGCGCAGGTGGCGTCGCAACTGATTGACTGGGGAAATACGGCCTGCGCTGGCTGTCCCACCCAGACACAGTGGCAGACAACGCCCGGCTTACTGCGTGCACAATGGCAGAAGACGCTCGATGGAATTACGAACTTGCCGCGCCCAGCTATGTCCGGTATTCGCGTCTACGAACGATATCTATATCTGTCACCTCCAACGCTTCTTACTCCATGAAAAAGTTTTTCAATTCTAGGGATGGCGCATCGAAAAGCGCCGCTCTGATGATTGTTCTCGCGCTCGTCGTAATGTTGACGGGTGTTGCTTTAGCTTACTTGTCACGCACGACCACCGACCGACAACTTGCTCAATCGAGCTACAACGACACGTCGGCCGATCTGCTCGCGCGGAGTGCCCTTGATATTGTGGTCAGCGATTTTAAACAGGAAATAATAAACAATCCAACAGTCACTATGGCTAATATTCAGCCAACACGCTATGGAGATGCTTCCATTCCAAATTTAATCCGACGTAGCTATTTCGGCGATCCCACTAATCGGACGTCCGGTGTGTCTTCTATGAGTCCTTCTGTAAACGGACGCTCGATCAGCACAACACGCTGGAACAGCCATTATCTTGTTCCAAGAGGGGATCCGACTGATATAAGCATCAACCCGTCGCCAATACCGGCCTTTGTTGCGCCGGACTGGGTGCTCGTAACAGCCCAAGGTCCGAATTCTGCGCCACCGCCAAGCGCGGTGATTGGGCGGTATGCCTTCGCGGCTTACGATGAGGCAGGTTTGCTCGACATGAACGTTGCAGGGTATCCGAATTGGTCGGGCAATCCCGGTGGGAGCTGTAATCCCGATCCTACCCCCTGGTTGACTAACGTGGGGCGGAAAGGAACGGTTGGTCTTGCCGATCTTACTGCCTTAGGTGCGTATGCGCCCCCGCGAGCGCAGATCGATAACATCGTAGGATGGCGCAATTATGCCACTACGCTGCGGCCGAACATCCAGATCTTCGGCAATTTCACCTTTCCAGGAGATTCTTGCACGACACAGGACAGCTATGGCAGCTATCTGCTCGACTTCGGCGATCCGCCATTCACATTTGACAGCACTGACCAACCTGTTCCAATCTCGAGTTATCCATTCAGCTCGGCCGCTGCCAACATTTTCCCGACTCCAGCACCGGGCGTGAGTCCGAGGACCGATCAGGTTTTCATTAGTCGCCAACAACTCTTGAAGCTTCAGCGTTCTCTAGGCTTTAGTCAGAACTTGCTTCAGTACATGGGGAGCTCTTCGCGCGAGCGCAATAGGCCGGCACCAGATTGGCCCTATTTGGGAAATAACTTGAGCGAGGGCCGCTTTTGTTTCGATAACCTCGATCTTCTGAAACCAAATCCTGATGGCTGTACTCAGCACGGCCGAAAAAAAGGCTACGGCAAGGGAAAAGGGAGGGGCCATCTCTGCGGCACGGAAGCGGATATCGCGAATTTGTTTGGACTGAAGTGGATAAAATCTGGCGTAGTGGGGCCGGATCCGAATGGCAATCCTCAACCAGGCCACTGGAGATACATCGGCCACAACGGAAATTGGCACGATCCTAATCCAAATGCCCTTGGTCACATTCCGTGTTTGAGAGGACCCAACAAACAAAACGATTTTTTTCAGCTTCTGCTTTATGCCTTGTTTCGACTTCAGTGTTCAAGCGACGGTGAGTACGACCCACAGCGTCTGCTCAAAACATTTTCAATTGGCGCATCGATTATTGATCAGTATGACTCCGATCCCGATGATCTTGATACCACGCTCACCGGTACCGATAAAAAGTTCCAGAGTCACACGACGGTTATTGAATAAGCTCCAAATGCACTTGCCTACGGCATGGAAAAAAACTACTCGGACAACCCGATCAATGGTGACGAACCCTATGATCCCCATCCTACTGGCAGCCATCCCCATCGAACTTACAATGCGCCAAATCCAGTCACAGGCGCGAAGGTGGCTAATCATGCTTTTACTAATATAGGAGAATTCGGCTATGGCATTCTAACGTCAGACCCCAGTCAGCCCACGCTGAACTTTTATTTGGGTAGCAGTGCGGATGCTCCGGTTCTTGATTTCTTTGGCTACAATCCTGTCAGTAGCTCGTATCCCCGAGCCGGGATTGTTAATTTGAATACCAAGAACGAACCCGTGCTAGCTGCAATAATTAAAGGGACACTGTCGCAAGATGGAACAACTAACTACGTCAGCTCGACGGCAGCTTCGAATGCGGCGCATTCAATCCGTCACTGCAACCACCGCACAGCCGGCGTTGACGCGAGCTGAGGTCGCTCGCCTTGCTGAGGCGGCCGGTGGACAGATCGGCCCGTCTGAGGAGCAGAAGGAGGCAATCACGCGCGCGCTTTCCGAAGTCAGCCAAACGCGAACTTGGAACCTGTTTGTTGACGTGGTCGCGCAAACGGGCCGGTATTCGCCAGATGCCACAAACGTCACTCAGGCTAACAAGTTTATTGTCGAAGGAGAAAAGCGGTATTGGCTTCATATCGCGCTTGGTCGCGATCTTGTTGACGCAGATGGTACCCCGTGCCAGCCTAGCGGCACAGGATGTCAAGTCGACGTTCTCGGCAGTCAGCTCGAAGAAGTTATTGAGTAGCGCGCTGGTCGATAGTTGATACCCGATGGTTGAAAGGGAATTCGGCTCGCGCCGAGGGGGCTCTCTTAAGCCCCTGAGCGACAGCGGCGAGGATCAAGATCACGGGGACGGCGTCTGGCGTTTGGAGTGAAGGTGCCTTTGTAGTTCCGTCGTTGCCCGGTTACCCCATTCTCTGAACGGCGTATCCCAACCGAAATAAATTAACGCGCTGATAACAAGTACCTCGACTAAGAATCGCATACGAACAGGCAGATTCGCAAAACCTTCATGGGCAAAGGCAATCTTAATTTCCTTGTGGAAACGTAGTTGATCACCAATCGGGATCAACGATCCCGGCTACAACATGCCTAACGTGTCTCTACGGTGACCCATGGCTTTCAACCAGGATCATGTTTGTCCTGGCCGTGCGGTGGCGCATTTTGCGCGGTTCGCGGTATTCCTCGCAGTTGAGCCATTCCTTTGCGCGCTGCGCTGATTCAAATTCAAGCACAACGATGCGCTTCGGTTTCCAGTTGCCTTCGAGCACTTCCGTCTTGCCCCCACGGACGATGTATTTTCCGCCGTACTTTTCCACAGTGGCGCCAGCCAGGTTTTTGTATTTTTCGTACCCGACTGGATCGAGGATGTCGATTTCAACGATGATATAAGCAGCCATTTGTGAATAGTCAGTGGCCGTTGTACTCGCGGTCTTTCGCGGCTAACTCTGGAATTTTCTTCCGGCGCCGCAACCGCAACCAGTTGTTCCAGGTTTTACGAAGGCTATCGCGCGGGGTTTGGTACTTCTGATTTAATTCGTTGCTCTTTACGATCTGCGCGAGAATTCCTTTCACGGAGAAATCGTCGGTATTAACGATGGTGTAAGCCGTCCCAACCGCAGCCGCATGATGCGCGTCGCTCGCCGAAGTCATGGGCAGACCCCGAATCTGCGCGTATTTGAAAGCATAGGTATTGTAGCGGCGAAGCGTCGTGGCGGCGTTGAAAACCTCGATGGCATCGATAGGCAGTGTTTCCAGAGTGGAAAAGCGAATCCCTGCGCGAAACAAATCATACGGATGCGGAGGAATGGCGAGCCCGCCCCGCTGGTGGATAATGTCGCAGACCTCGCGCGCCGGTTTTCCTTTGAGGTAAGGAAGCTCCGCGCCGATGCAGAGAAGATGGCCGTCCGCGGTCGTGACCTCGACTCCCGGCAGAATGAGAAAATCATCGACCGGCAATCCATCCAATCGCATCAAGCCTTTTTGGAGCAGGTAATTGACCGCATCACACGTGTTGTGATCGGTTATGGCTATGCCATGCAAACCTTTGGCGCGCGCCGCCGCAATCATGTCTTCCGGACTGGAGATACCGTCTCCTGAGAAAAAAGAATGTGTATGAAGATCGATGTTAAACGGCATGGCTAAACGCCCAAGTTAAAAGGTTAAAAAGTTACAATGTTAAAAGGACAGGAAAATAGCGTGTTACCACGTCGTAACGAAGCAGCTTGTAACTATTTAGCTTTTCAATTCTAACTGTTCAACTGTTAAACTAGCTCTTCAACAGCGAAGACTGGTTCAGAGGCTGGTTCCTCGTGAACACGATTGAATTGGTGATCGTACAGCCGCCGATAGTAGCCGGATTTTTGGAGAAGCTCGGCGTGTGTGCCAATCTCTTTGATGCGACCACCGTCCATCACGATGATTTGATCGGCGGATAAGACAGTGGATAGCCGATGCGCGATGGCGATTACCGTCCGGCCAGTCGCCAGTTCCGCGAGGGCCTTTTGAACTTGTTGTTCCGATTCGGAGTCGAGCGATGAAGTGGCTTCATCGAGCAGAAGGATTGGCGCGTTCTTTAGAACAGCGCGCGCTATGGCAAGACGCTGCTGCTGTCCGCCCGAAAGAAGGCATCCTTTGTCGCCAATCACTGTTTCGTAGCCCTTTGGCTGGGCCACAATAAAATCGTGTGCATAGGCCGCTCGCGCTGCTTCACGAACTTCTTCCGGCGTCGCATCGAGCCGGCCGAACCGGATATTGTTAATGATCGTATCGTGAAACAGGAATGTTTCCTGAGTAACGAGCCCAATCTGTTCGCGCAACGATTTCTGGGTGACCGAGCGAAGATCACGACCGTCGATTCTTACGGCTCCGGATGTCGGATCGTATAGGCGCAGAATCAGCGAGAGAATCGTGCTTTTGCCAGCGCCGCTGGCACCTACCAGGGCATGAGTCTTCCCAGGCTGAATGTGCAGCGTCAGGTTGCTAATGGCATCTGTGACGGTGTTCGCGTAACGGAACGATACATTTTCAAAATCGATCCGACCCGTTGCGGAGGTCAGTTTGATGGCATCCGGCGCATCCTGCACAGAAGGATCGGAATCTAGCAGCGAAAAAATGGCCGTTGTCGCAGCGATCGATTGCTGCATTACGATTTGAATCTTACTGAGCGTTTTGATCGGATCGTAGAGGATGAAAATTCCAGTGATCAGTCCAAAAAATCGGCCCACGCTTAAGTTTGCGGCGTAAACATAAAGCAAAGCCAGCCCGACTCCAATGGCCGCGATCGTTTCCACCAACGGGCCAGTAATTTCCATCGACCTGATGATGCGCATCATCTGCGAGAACTGCAGTTGATTGCTGCGTTTGAATTCCTTTTCCTGGTGGGCTTCACGCGCGAACGACTTGATTACACGGATGCCGGCGAACGTTTCCTGCATCGTCACAACCATTTCGCCCATGCCTTCAAACTGACCTCGGAGCGCCTTTCGCGCGCGATTTCCATAAATGCGAAGCGGCACTAAACAGGTCGGAAAGAGAATCAGCGTAACGACGGTAAACTTCCAATCCATGAGCAGCAAAACGCAGATTGCGCCGATAATCGTGACTGGTTGCTTGAAAATATCGCTGCTGACGGCGGTCAAAGCCATTTGCACCACGCGCGTTTCGTTAGTAATGCGCGAGATTAGAAGGCCCGAGCGCATCTTGTTAAAGAAGTCCATCGAAAGGCTGACCATCTTGTTG
>JBEDUS010000411.1:0-6230 GCA_040414975.1 Candidatus Udaeobacter sp. | reverse complement strand
CTCGGATCAAGCCAGTTGAGCCCTCGCGTGTCATAAATCCGTTTGCCCAGCCATTGCCCGGATAGAAGTATTGCTCGTAGCGCCACAGCATCTCTAATGTCGCGCCGGAAGGTTTTTTCCAGAGCACTCGGTAATACAAGTGGCGCTTCCATGACGGCGACTGGCCTGTTATGAAATTGACCTCGAATGGCGTTGGCCAGATCAGGATGCTCCGGCGGATTTCGATGGAAGCCTCATCGCCTGTGGGCGGCACCGTAGCGAGGCCCTCCGCTTCTGTCCGCACCGGACCAAAAGCGAAAACTTTCCCCCGGTCTGCCAGAGCAAGCTGATCATTTTTAGTCGTACCAATGCTGGGAGCGGGACCGTTACTGTCGTTAAGGCTTAGCGCTAGATCGTTAACGCGAAGAATCCCGCCATTTCCGTTGCCCTCATATGCGATCGAATTAATTCGTGCTGAGGTCACCTCAATCATCCCAAAGCGATCGAGGAAGAGTGAAACCTGACGTCCGCCAAAGATCCACGTGGCCAGAACTGCAACAACAAATGCGATAACGATTCCAAGCGTGATCAGGATTTTTCGCATTCGGTGCTAACTGTAGCCGCGCCAACGCCTGCCCGCCGTGGTGGATGTCGCCGTGTTTGGAAATCCATCGGCGCCTCGACACTCGCCACGGCGAGCAAACACTGAGGCGGCTACGATCCTACACTTTTCTTCCGCTGAATGTAATCGTTCACTTGCTCTTCAAGGATCTCGAGGGGTAACGCGCCGTTTTTGAGCACGGCATCGTGAAACTCGCGCTGATCGAATTTGTCTCCGAGTTCTTTCTGCGCACGAGCGCGCAATTCTTGAATCTTTAGCATGCCGACTTTGTAGGCGCACGCCTGACCAGGCGCAACGATGTAACGTTCGATTTCAGACTTAACTTCTTTCTCGCCCATCCCGGTTTTCTCGCGCATGTAAGCGATCGCCTGTTCGCGAGTCCAGCGCTTCGCATGAATGCCTGTGTCGACGACCAACCGCACCGCGCGAAAGAGTTCGTCACGAAGGCGTCCCAGGTCTCCGAATGGATCGTTGGCGTACCAGCCGGCTTGTTTCGCCAGCCATTCAGAGTAAAGAGCCCATCCTTCCATATACGCAGTAAACGGAATTATTTTTCTAAATTGCGGAACTCCTTTGAGTTCCTCAGCTGTAGAGATTTGCCAATGATGTCCCGGCACACCCTCATGGTATGCGAGAGTTGGCATGCTCCACTTTGGCACCTCGTTCATGTCGCGCAGGTTCGCGAAAAAAATCCCAGGCCGGCTGCCATCCATGGCCCCTATCTCGTAATACGCTCCCGGCGCAGTGGCTTCCTTAAACTCGGGAACGCGCCGCACCTCGATCTTCGCGTGTGGCGTGGTCAGAAACAACTCTTTCGACGAACGTTCTGTCGACTGCTTGATCAATTCTGTGTACCTGGCCAATGCGTCGGCACGACCTTTGTCGTCGTTTGAATAAAGAAAACGCGGATCTTTGGCGAGTTTGTCCATCGCCTCCCCGATTGGCTGGCCCGCAAAACCGTTTGCATCGAGAATCGCTCGCATCTCACCTTCGATACGAGCCACTTCGCGCAGGCCAAGCTCATGCACCTCATCCGGCTTGAGCGTAGTGGTGGTGTTCTCGCGCAACTTGTAAGCGTAGAATGCGTCGCCGTCTGGCAATTTCCACACGCCATCGTCAGTTGTCGTTTTTGGCAGGATGCCCTGGAAATATTCAATCAATTTTTGATAAGCGGGATAGACCTTGTTCGTTATTGCCGCTTCCACGCGCGCTTGAAAATCGGCGCGTTCGGCATCGTTTAGCTTATCAATCTTGGCGGCGCGGGTTTTGAATGATGTCGCCAGAATGTTTTCCGAAGCGGGTTTGCCGATGAATTCCGTCATCTCCTTGAGAACTTCTTCAACTACAAAACGCGGAGGCAAAATCTGCTTTTGTTCGCGAATCTTCAGGCCCTCAAGAAGTTGATCAAACTTCTTCGGCAACGCGTTGAGCCGCATCACGTAGTAATCGCAATCCTTCGGACTCAGCAGTCGGTGCGTGTTTGCCATGAAAGATGGAAACTGGTTTTGCACGCCGAAGAACTGATTGACGGGATAATCGTGCCATTGCCATTTCTCACCCTCGACTTGCAGTTGCAAAAACCACTCCAACACGCACGTGGAGAGTTTTTGGGAAGCCGATTGGCGGTCGAGCGGGTACTGGCGAAGCTGCGCCAGGTCGCGTTTCCACCTGTCGAATTCGCGCTGTTGATGTGCGGGCGATTCGTCGTCGAGTTTGCCGTTGTGACTGGTGAAGCCGAATTGCTCCACCAAGCCGAGTTGGGAAAGCAGTTCCGGATGATCGAAGAGAACTTCGGCAAAAACCTTATCGTAAAACAGATTCAGGCTCCACGGCCGGAACCAGATTAGATTAACAAGGAAGACCGCAACCGCGATCGCGACGATCACGATGATCGCGCCGAACCATTTGAGGAAGCGTTTTAACATTTGAATAGATCAGTGTTGGTAAGATGCGCCAATTACGCATGCTGGATTCAAAGCTTTTGAAGTTCAGTTAGACCGCATGCAGCGACTTGCGTTCAACGCTTGAGGCGCGAACCGAACCGGCGACTCGGATGCCGAATGCTACGATTTCTGGAGTGCTTTGCTGCGAATTTCAGTATACCGACAGCTAATGACCTTCCCTTTGCTGTTCTCGCGTCGAGAAATCGCATAGCGTAATAAGTGAGCCGGATCGTTTCTCTTTTGCCTGCTGCGACCGAGATTGCGGCGGCCTTGGGATTGATGGACGAAGTTGTCGGCGTTTCGCATGAATGCGATTTCCCGAAGGAAGCGAATGCGCGGCCGCGAGTCACACATTGTCCGGTGCACAATGCAGGCCTGACGAGTGGCGAAGTTGACCAATGGGTGCGGCGTGCACTGCGCAATGGCGGGACAATTTACACAATCGACGAGCTGCTCTTGCGGAAGCTACATCCCGACATAATTCTCACTCAGAAACTTTGCGACGTCTGCGCGGTGGGTTATGGCACCGTCGCACGGCTAGCCGGAACTTTGCCAGGTCCTCCGCACGTGGTGAACCTCGAGCCAACAAGCCTTTCGGATATATTCGATGATATTCGACAAGTCGCTGAAGTGTGTGGTGTGCAAGCGCGCGCGGACGACTTGATCGCGAGCCTGTCAGAGCGTGTTGAGATCGTCCGACAACACGCAAAGCGCATTTCGCATCGCCCTACATGTTTCCTGATGGAATGGGCGGATCCGCCGTTTTGCTCGGGTCATTGGGGACCTGAGCTCGTGGAAATTGCCGGCGGCTTTGATTCGTTAGGCCGCAAGCATCGACCCTCAGCGCAAATCGATTGGCAGCAAGTAATCGACGCGCACCCCGAAATTATGGTGCTCGCTCTATGCGGCTACGATATCAATCGTGCGAGTCGCGATTACGAGTTGCTTCGGAGTTTTCCCGATTTCAATTCGCTTCCAGCGGCGCAGCACGACGAAGTTTATCTCGTGGATGCGAGCGCGTACTTTGCGCGTCCCGGACCGCGTATTGTTGATAGCCTGGAGATTCTCGCTGGGATCTTGCACTCGGAAGAATTTCCCGAATTCGCTTCAGCGGGGCCTGCCGACCCGCGCGTTGTCCGCGTTGGTTAACGAATCTTCGCCGGAACCAAGCCGAACGTCTGGGATCGCAACACTTCAGGCTTTCTTCGCGCTCCAGTGCAAAGCAAGCGCCGGAACAAGGAAAAAAAAGACAATCACTATCCGTACGTTAGCGAAAAAATTCAGAGTGAGAGCACCCAGTTCCTTCTCATCCACCTTAAACTGTTCGGCGAGCCACGGAGCGTAAGTGTGCCACAAAGCGACGGTGGCAATCCAATAAAACAAGGCGAAGAGAACGCCAACGACGAAGGCGCGCAGGAAAAGGTTTCGAAGGAAAATAATTTTTTGGCGTTCCATAGTTCATCAGTCATTTCGAGCCGGCGTCTGGTTGCGCGCTTATCGGAGCCCACGAAATCTGCGTGAATTCGTCAGGTCAATAGACCAGCTTACGGCATGCGAATCAGTGAGATGAATTGGATGATGGTGGAAGAATATCTGAAGCGAGACAACCGCGCGGTGTTGCCGCTGGGCTGTACCGAACAACACGCTTACCTGAGTCTTAGCGTGGACAGTATTTTGGCAGAACGCCTGGCTGTCGAGGCAGCGGAACCAGCGGAGGTTCCTGTCTTTCCCGTGCTGGCCTACGGGATCACGCCGTATTTCCGCGCGTTTCCCGGAACCATTACCCTGCGTGTCGAAACCTACCTGTCGGCACTGCGTGATATCCTTGACGCGATGGCGGAGCAGGGGTTTAAGCGAATCCTGATCGTCAACGGACACGGGGGTAACACGCCTGCGCAAGGGTTGGTAGGCGAATGGATGGCGGATCATCCGGGCGTACGGATCAAGTTTCATAACTGGTGGAACGCATCGAAAGTTTGGGCACAAGTTCAGGCGATCGATCCCGTCGCATCGCACGCATCGTGGATGGAAAATTTTCCGTGGACGCGTTTGGTAAAGGTCGAGATGCCATCAGAGCAAAAGCCGATGAGCGATGTGGATAAGTTGCGCCATCTCGATCCAAAGTCGCTCCGGGCCTATCTCAAGGACGGCAATTATGGAGGTTTTTATCAGCGCGACGACGACGAGATGATGACAATCTGGCGCGCAGGAGTAGAAGAAACGCGCGGGCTGCTAACGGAGGCGTGGGATTAAGATACAGCGTCCTTTGACCTTAAAGCTGGTGCGGTTCAGGCTTAGCGGTCCTCTTCGATCTCTTTAATTTCGTCATGCGAAAGGCGCAAAGTTGCACCACCGATATTGCCATCGACCTGCTTTGCATTTCGAGCGCCGACAATTGCGCCCGTGACTGCCGGGTTTCGTAATGTCCAGGCAATGGCGACTTCTGCCGGGGATTTGCCATGACGCATACCTACTGCGCTTAGCCGTTCAACTAACGCGAGGTTTTTCGATAGCTTCGGCTCGTGAAATTCCGGGCTTCTATTGCGCCAGTCGTCAGCGGGAAGACTTGCAATACGATCTCGTGTCATTGCGCCAGTCAGAAGCCCGGACGCCATGGGCGAATAAACGATCACGCCGATGTTCTCGCGTTCGCAAAAAGGCAGGAGCTCTCTCTCGGCCTCGCGACGAATCAGCGAATACGGCGGCTGCAGAGATGTGATCGGTGCGATGGCACTGGCTTTTTCCAATTCGTGCAGATCAAAATTTGAGACGCCGATCCAGCGAACTTTGCCCTGCTTTTGCAACGCAGCCATGGTTGCCCATCCTTCTGCAGTTTCCGCCGAATCATCGGCAGACCAATGAATTTGGTACAGGTCGATAACATCCACATTCAGTCGCTGCAGGCTCGCCTCGCACTCGCGACGGATAGATTCTGCGCGCAACGAATAACCGACTTCGCCTTTTTCATCCCAAACCATCCCGCACTTCGTGAAAACGTAAGGACGTTTTCCGCTCCAGTCGCGCAGTGCCTTGGCGACAACTTCTTCCGAATGACCGAGACCATAGACTGCTGCGGTATCGATCCAGTTAATGCCGAACTCCAGTGCCCGGTGAATCGCTGCGATGGAGTCGCGATCGCTCTGTTCGCCCCAGCCGAATTGCCACGGCCCGCCAACAGCCCATGCGCCGAATCCGATGGGCGTGATCATCAAATCGGAGCTGCCAAGCTTTTTTGTCTTCATCGCTGCTTTCACTTCGATGCGCGGAAATGATTTGCGCGCATATGCCATAAGGGTGGATCGCGTTCTCCCGAACGCGATGTGAGTCAAGCGCACAATGGACGATTACTTTGCAAAAGCGTTGAGGACGGGGCGCGCCAGCAACCGTGTTTTCATTCGTGAATTTGATTTTTTCAAAGTTTCAAATTTAACTGAAATCTGTAACTGAAACAAAAGAAGCAAAACGCTTCAAACCCAACGTCGCGGGTGTTGCGACGAGAGTGAAAGGAACAGGTTTCATGCAGTCGAAGAAGGAAAAGGATGTGTGGCTCAAGCGTGGTGTTGGGCTTTAGCAATATCGAGCCAACGGCGTTTATCATGCCTGTGTGCGCAGGCGCGGCAAGCTCTATCGCGAATCGCTACTGACCAACGATCTGGAATTCGCTCGGCGCAAGCTGGCCGAGATGA
>JBEDUS010000410.1:0-4666 GCA_040414975.1 Candidatus Udaeobacter sp. | reverse complement strand
AGTCCGTTAACTGATATACCGGCCCGCACTTTTATCTTCGGAGGCAAAGCGGCACCCGGCTATTTCATGGCCAAGCGCATCATTAAACTCGTTAACTCTATCGGCGAAGTCGTGAACACCGATTCGGCGGTGTGCGACCGGCTTAAGGTCGTTTATTTTCCGGACTTCAACGTGACGAACGCGCAGTTTATTTATCCCGCCGCCGATCTGTCCGAGCAGATTTCCACGGCGGGCAAAGAGGCGAGCGGCACCGGCAACATGAAGTTTGCCCTTAACGGCGCGCTCACCATCGGGACACTTGATGGCGCGAATGTCGAGATTCGCGAGGAAGTCGGCGCCGAGAATTTTTCCCTTTTCGGTCTGACCGTGACCGAGGTCGCGCAGTTGAAGGCGCGCGGTTATCGCCCAGGGGATTACTACGCGCAAAACACAATGCTGCGCGAAGTGATCGATTTTATTGCGAGCGGCGCACTGGCTCACGGCGATAGGGAGCTGTTTCGCCCAATTGTCGAAAATTTGCTCAACAACGATCCGTTCCTGCTTTTGGCAGATTACCAGGCTTACATCGATGCCCAGGAAATAGTGAGCGAGCTATGGCGCGATCCGCAGGGATGGACACGCAAGTCAATCCTCAATACGGCGCGAATGGGAAAATTTTCGTCAGACCGTTCGATTCGCGATTACTGTGAACGCGTCTGGAAAATCCAGCCTGGAAGAGAATGAGAGCGCACTGATTCGACACCTATGCCTGTTGCCGATTACAAGACCTACTGCGAAATACTTGATCGCGCACGCGCTGACGGGTTCGCGCTTCCTGCCGTCAACGTCACGTCACTCACCACCGCGAACGCCGTGTTGCGAGGGCTTGCTGAAAGTAAGAGCGACGGCATCATCCAGGTCTCCACAGGCGGCGGCGCCTTTGCCTCAGGTTCGTCTCTTAAAGGTATGGCGCTTGGCGCGATGTCGATCGCCGAGCACGTGCATCGCGCCGCCGAGCGTTACCCGATTTACGTAGCGCTACACACGGACCATTGCCTTAAGGACAAGCTCGATAAGTTCGTGCTCCCATTAGTCGAAGAAACGGAACGGCGCCGCGCCGCGGGCCGGTCGAATCTTTTCGCGGCGCATATGTTCGATGGGAGTAATCTTTCATTGCAGGAGAACTTGGACATCTCGGCAAAGCTGCTGGAGCGCTTTGCAAAGAACGATCTAGTGCTGGAAATCGAAACCGGAGCGGTCGGCGGCGAAGAGGACGATGTTGTCGGTGAGAAATCGGCCAAACTCTACACCACTCCAGAGGACACGCTGGAAGTCGCGCGGCACCTCAATCCAATCGGGAGCCGGTACCTGCTCGCAGCCACGTTTGGAAATGTTCATGGCGTTTACAAACCCGGGCACGTGAAACTTAAACCGGGAGTGCTGAAGGAATGTCAGGATGCGGTCGTAAAAACGTTTGGCGAGAGCGCTCGATTCTATCTCGTATTTCACGGAGGCTCCGGTTCGACATTAAGCGAGATCCACGAGGCGCTCGATTATGGCGTGGTCAAAATGAACGTGGACACGGACATGCAGTATGCGTTCACACGAGCGATCGCCGGTCACATGTTCAAGAATTACGATGGTGTGCTGAAAGTAGACGGCGAGGTAGGCACTAAAAAAGTCTACGATCCGCGTTCCTATCTGGCGCTCGCGGAAGTAGCCATGGCCGAGCGGGTGAGGCAGGCCGCGGGGGATCTGCGAAGTACCGGAAAGACAATGTTCGGGTCGTGAGAGAGTGGGACATTGCCTACGTAAAAGACAAAAGCGCCAACATGAAAAAGAAAAAATCATCCTTCGGACAATCCGATATCGTTCGCCTCAGCGATGAAGATGCCGCTGTTGCACTTCTTGAACGCGCGATCACCGGACTTTGGGAAGTCGTCAATCAATTAACGCGCTTTCGACGTACAACACGCCAAAATTATCGAGTAACAATCTTCGGCTCCGCCCGGCTCAAACCTGGGACACCGGCCTATGAAGAAGTGAAGAAACTCGCTGCCGAGCTGACGAAAATGGGCTGCGACATAATCAGCGGCGGCGGCCCGGGCATTATGCAGGCAGCGAACGAGGGAGCGCTTTCAGCAGACCCAAAAGCTCTGCATCGATCGGTCGGCATCCGTGTCGACCTTCCATTCGAGCAAAAGCTGAATCCTTTCGTCGGTCTCGCCTACGAGCACCGCACTTTCTTCTCGAGACTGCATCATTTTATGATCGCTTCCGATGCTTTTGTAATTGTGCCCGGCGGCATCGGCACACTCCTTGAGCTGTCGCTCGCATGGCAGCTACTCCAGGTCCGAAAGCTTTATAACACGCCGCTAATCCTCCTCGGTAAAATGTGGGCTGATCTGGTCGAGTGGGGTCGCCGCACAATGCTCATCAAAGGCAGCGAACTCGCCAGCGATATTGATTTCACGATCGCGCATTGCGTGAATACGATCGACGAAACGATCGCGTTGATTAGAGAGAATCGCGCGGCCTGGCTCGCCACCCAGCAGGCGAAGTAACTGTCTGCTCAGAGCACGAAGGTTTAAGTCACAACGACTCGAAAATCATTACTCGCCAAGTGATCGCTTGACATGCTGTAAGCACAGCGGAGCCTCAGCCAGCATTTTAGGCGGTCGTGTTGGCGGTAGCACCTTACCGAATCGCAAGCATCGCCACGCATCGACGCCGCTTTTTCTTGCGCGGGCGAATGGCGTAAACGCGTTTGCTTTTACTCGCGTTTTTTTTCCCGTCGCCACGGGATGTTCACGAGGAGAGCGAACAGGACAACGATGATGAACGTCTGAAAGACAAGTTGCCTACCGTCGATTTGGCCCGGCATGATAAAGAACGGTCCGTGGGCATAGTTCGCAAACCGGAGAAGACCGCGTCCACTGTGCGGCGCAAATATCAGCGAGATCAGGACGGCGATAATGATAGCAAGCAGTGTTCGCTTCATGAGTGCGAAGGGATTCAACACAAAGCGCTGCGCGATTTGAAGCGCAATTTGCGCCGTACGCCGCTTCAAAGCACAAAGCCGTATCGGGCATCGAAAGCCCAGCGGAAAAGTAACGACCTAAATGAGCACGCGAGCGGATCTACTTGTTCAGCAGCTTCTTTTTCGCCGCGGCGAGTTCCTTAAGTTTATCTTCGTTCACCTTGGGATATTCCAAATCGAGATCGGCCAGCGTCTCGACCACGGCGCCAGCGACGACAACCCGGGTAAACCATTTGTTATTCGCCGGCACAACGTACCACGGCGCATTTTTCGTCGCGGTCTCCTGAATCATCTGTTCATATGCTTCCATGTAATCGTCCCAAAAGTCGCGTTCATTAGCGTCATTGGATGAGAACTTCCAATTTTTTTGCGGATCGTCGATTCGATCCAGGAATCGTTGTTTCTGTTCCTTTTTTGAAACGTGGAGAAAAAATTTCCGCACGACCACGCCGTTTCGCCCCAAATATTGCTCGAAATTGCGAATGTCTTCGAAGCGTTGGTTCCAGATATTCTTGTCGACAAGTGTCGGCGGCAGTTTTTGTTTCGCGAGGAATTCGGGATGCACCCGGACGACGAGCACCTCTTCGTAATAACTGCGATTGAAGATTCCGATATGTCCGCGATTCGGCAAACATTTCATGCACCGCCAGAGATAATCATGGTCGAGGTCCTCGCTCGATGGAGATTTGAATGAATAAACCTCACAACCTTGTGGGTTCACGCCTGACATGACATGTTTGATCGCACCGTCCTTGCCGGCTGCATCCATCGCTTGAAAGATCAACAGCACAGCCCATTTATCCTGGGCATAGAGTTTGTCCTGCAACTCTGCCAAGGCTGCGACACCCAAGGCGAGCGCTTCCTTCGATCTTGGCTTGTCCGCTTCCTTCGTGAATTCAAGTGTGTCGTCCGGATCAACATCTTTGAGACGAAAATTCTTGCCTTTGTTAACCCGGAATGGCTCGGCAAGATCACGCGCTATTTTGATGATTTCTTTTGTTTTCATAGAATTTTCATTGGTAATTTTGTTTTGACTAAATATTGCGGTTTCTGATATTCGACCCTCATTCAATCGAAGCCGTCGGGGGGGGAAAAACTCTAATCGTGCGGCGAAAATAAAAACTCAAACGAAATCTATTATGAACAATGTTAAGAAAATTGCAGTTGTAATAACGATCCTGGGCGCGATGACAGGATTCACGCAGGCGGCGACTCGTCATCATGAATCAAGGCCAGACGCAACTTTGCGGATGAGCATAGGTGGTGTCTCTCTTGGAATCGGTGGCAGCTCGGGGTCAGGAACGCTCACTTACAGGGGAAAAAACTATCCGTTTAGGGTAAGCGGACTGGCGGTAGGCAGGGTCGGGGTGACCAGCTCTTCCGCTATTGGTGATGTTTTCAACCTGAGGCATCTTCAAGATTTCAACGGTCATTATACCGTGAGTGGCGCTGGGACGCGGGGCGTGACTCTTGGCGCTGGGAGAACTGGCACGATCATGTCAAATCAGGCCGGTGTGATAGTCCGCATTTCCTCGACACAACAGGGCGTTGCTGTCAACGCGACTGGCGGTAGCCTCACCATGCAACTCCAGTGATAGCGGGGTTGCATATTAATCATTAAATCTGAGTGCGCCGGGTGGCGCACTC
>JBEDUS010000409.1:0-35296 GCA_040414975.1 Candidatus Udaeobacter sp. | reverse complement strand
TTCACGCCGGCAATTTTCTTCAGCACCGACCGTAGCTTGCGCACGCATTCATCGCAGTCTTCGCCTTCGGTGGCGATTTCGATCGTTTCCAGAATCGCGTGATCCGCGCGTCCGGGGCTGAACGGGTCTGATGGGTCAGCTTCGTTTGGTCGTGCAGGGTCCATCGTTTTTTAATTTTTCTTTAACTAACGTGCGACAGGAACATTGCGGTCGCCTTTTGCTTTAGCTTCCCTCGACACCGGTTTAAAGCCGAGTCTCACTGGGATTGCGGCATTTGGTGCGCGGCCACCTCACACGCGATGGGTTCGAGCACCGGCCACACGGTTTCGGCAAGAATCTCTTGGCCGGCTGCGTTTGGATGAATTCCATCAGACAAATTCCTTGAGGGGTCGCCTGCCACGCTCTGCAGAAGATACGGAACGAGGGCCGCTTGGTTTCTTACAGCGAGATCAGCAAACATTTTGCCAAACGCGGAGATATAATCGTCCGCCGCATAATTGGGCAGTTGCATTCCTGCGATCAAAATGCGCACGTTTGGGTTTCGCGCTTTCACTTTGTCGATGATCTGCTGGAGATTGTTTTGTATTTGGTCAACCGGCACTCCTCGAAAGGCGTCATTGATGCCTAGCTCCAGAATGAAGATGTCGATCCTGCGCCTCAGGTGCGCCGGAAGCCGTTCGAGGCCGCCTTCCGTGGTGCCGCCGGCTGCGCTGGCGTTCGTCACCTGAAAATTCAAGGCGGCATGGCGTAACTTCTTCGCGAGCAACCTTGGGTAAGCTTCGCTGGGTGTGAGTCCAAAACCCTGGGAAAGACTGTCACCAAGCACTAGGATCGTCTTCGTCGCGGCATTAACCGGCTGCGCGAGGCCGATTGATAAGAAGGCCACGAAGGCTGCGATGCCGCACTTCATTCAAGAACGTCCAACGCACAACGCCGAACGTCCAACTCCGAATGTTTTCGTGAGCAGGCGCTCAATGATTCCGAATTTCGTGTTGAGAGTTGAGCATTGAGCGTTGAGCGTTTTCGGGTTAACGATTGAACCCTTCAACCTTCAACTTTCCCTATGCCCAACTACGCAATTAACGGTTTCGGGCGCATCGGACGCAATGTCCTTCGCGCAATGACACAAAAACAGGTGCAGCAAGTGCTCGCTATCAATGATCTCACTGATACACATACCCTAGCCCATTTGCTCAAATGGGATTCAGTGCACGGAAAATTCGACGGCAAAGTCGGCTACGACGACGAAAACATCATCGTTCGCGGTCACAAAATTAAGATTTTGAAGGAGCGCGATCCGGCGAACCTGCCATGGAAAAAACTGGACATTGATGTCGTCCTCGAATCGACCGGATTATTCACCGACCGCGACAAAGCCGAACTGCATTTGACCAAGGCAGGGGCGAAACGAGTGCTGATCAGCGCGCCGGCAAAAAATCCGGACGCGACGATTTGTATTGGGGTCAACGATGGCATCTATGATCCGGCGAAGCACAAGATTGTTTCCAACGCGAGTTGCACCACAAATTGCCTCGCCCCGATGGCCAAGGTGCTAAACGATAAATTCGGGATCGCGCGCGGGTTTATGAGCACGATCCACAGTTACACTAACGATCAGCGCATCCTCGATTTTCCACACAAAGATTTGAGACGCGCGCGCGCGGCAGCGATCAACATCATTCCTTCTACGACGGGCGCTGCCAAGGCAATTGGAGAAGTCATTCCCGAATTGAAAGGGAAGCTGAACGGTGGCGCGTTCCGGGTACCGACTCCGGACGGCTCAGTTACGGATTTCACGGCCGTGCTGGAGAAGGATGCGACCGTGGATGCGATCAACGCCGCGTTTAAAGAAGCCGCGTCGGACAAGAGCTTCAAGGGCGTGGTCGAATACAGTGACGAGGCACTCGTTTCAGAAGACATCGTTGGGAATCCGCACTCCTGCATCTTAGACAGCCAACTAACGCTTATGCTTGGCAACCGGTTCGTGAAAGTGGTCGGCTGGTACGATAATGAATGGGGCTATAGCAACCGCTGCGTGGAATTGATGGAAATGCTGGGGACATAGGGCGTCGTAATCGTGCTCGTGCTCCTGCTCGCAATCGGTTTCAATTGAGAAATGGCGAAGCTTTCACTTCGTGATCTCGATGTGCGCGGAAAACGCGTTCTAGTGCGCGTGGATTTCAATGTACCAACGGAAGTGCGCGGCGACAAAGTCCGTATCACGGACGATACCCGAATTCGGGAAAGTCTGCCTACGATCAACTACCTGAGGGAGCACGGCGCGAAAACAATTTTGATATCGCACTTTGGCCGGCCCAAAGGGAAGCCGGTTGAGAAATATTCGCTTCGGCCGATCGGCGATTATTTGCACTCGCTCATCCACCAGCCAGTCATTTTCAGTCACGACACGATTGGCGAAGTGCCGCAAAAAATCATCGAGCATATGCAGAACGGCGACGTTGCGCTGCTTGAGAACGTGAGGTTCCAGCCCGGTGAAGAGGCGAACGACCCAAATTTCGCCAGGGAGCTCGGCAGTCTCGGCGATGTTTACGTTAACGACGCGTTTGGTGCCGCCCATCGCGCGCACGCGTCCACTGTGGGAATCACAAAATTCGTCCACAAATCGGTGATGGGGTTCCTCATGGAGAAAGAATTGAAACACCTGCGTGACGGCCTTGAGAACCCAGCGAAACCCTTCGTTGTCATTTTAGGCGGTGCCAAGGTCTCCGATAAAATCGGAGTTTTGAAGGCGCTGATGGAAAAGGCCGACGTCATCCTGATTGGCGGGGCGATGGCGAACACGTTTCTGAAGGCGGAAGGAATTCCGGTCGGCGCAAGCAAGGTCGAATCCGATAAACTCGACCTTGCGCGCGAACTTCTCGAGATGGCGAAGAAACGCGGCGTGAAATTCCTGCTTCCAATTGATGCCGTGGAAGCGGACGAAATTCGCCCGGGCGCAAATCTTCGAAACACGAGCCGGCTTTCGACACAGCATGGGATCAGTGATGGATGGCAGGCTGTCGATATCGGCGCAGCGACGATCGCGCTTTACCAGGACGAAATTGCCAAAGCCGAAACGATTCTGTGGAACGGACCGCTCGGTGTGTTCGAAATTCCCGAGTTCGGCGAGGGGACAATTGCGATCGCGGAAGCCCTTGCCCAATCAGGCGTGATAACAATCATTGGCGGGGGCGATTCAGTGACCGCGGTGAAACAAGCCGGGCTTGCAGGCAAAATGACGTTTATTTCTACCGGGGGCGGCGCGTCTCTTGAATTACTCGAGGGCAAGGAATTGCCCGGCTTGGCTGCGTTAACCGACAGCATGTAAGCTGTGCCAGTTTGCGAGCCCCCTCCGAAGGTTCACGGTGAACCTTCAGCGCCGTCCGAACCAACCAGCCGTAAGGCTGTCATCCGGGCTCTGACTAATTCGGCCATCGGCGGCCGATGGTTTGCAGAATCATCGCGAAAATGGCCTGCTCTGTCTTTGCAACTGCTTATGGTTGCACTTTTGCGGTCGCCCTTTTATTTGTTCCGCCACACTACACACCATTCATTTATTTTCAGTTCTGAGTCCGTAGCCAGGAACCAAATCACATGCGCAAAAAAATCGTCGCCGCGAATTGGAAAATGAACATGACCCAGGCCGAGTCGGCGCGATTTGTCGAGTCGATGCTGCTAGACCTGGGTGACATCACCGATGTGGAAGTGGTGATCGTGCCGCCTTTCACTGCGATTGCAAAAGTGATGGAAGCGCTCGGCAAAGCGCAAAACATAAAAGTGGGCGCGCAAAATATGTATTGGGAGAAACGCGGCGCATTTACCGGCGAAATCAGCGCTGCGTTACTGCGTGACTTGTTTGTACATTACATCGTGCTCGGCCACAGCGAACGCCGCAGATTGTTTGGCGAGACTGACGAAATGGTGAATCGCAAGGCGCGCGCCGCGCATGAGGCGACGCTGCGTCCCATTGTTTGTGTTGGGGAAACGCTCGAGCAGCGAGACAGAGGTAACGTTGAAAAAATACTGTCGATCCAGCTGCGCGGCAGTCTGGCTGGTTTGAGTCCAAAGGAATTGCAGGAAACAGTGATTGCCTATGAGCCGGTCTGGGCCATCGGTACCGGTCGAAACGCGACGCCCGCTCAAGCCCAGGAAGCCCATGCATTCATTCGCCACACTTTGCACGAAATGGCCGACGACGCGACCGCCGAGCGTGTGCGGATTCAATACGGCGGTAGCGTGAAACCAGAAAATGCGGGCGAACTCATGGCCCAGCCCGATATCGACGGTGCTCTAGTCGGTGGTGCGAGCCTCGACCCGCGCAGCTTCGTTCAAATCGTTAAGGCAGCGCGCGAGGAGTAGGGCAGGACCGCTGGCGAAACGGCGGTAGCCGAGATCGCCGATGCTGGGCCTGCGCTTAAGCATGTCTGTAGCGTTGTTGTAGCCGCCTCGCTGTGTCGAGGCGGTGACTGGGCACCTACCCGCCCACACGGGGACGCAGTCATAGCGCGTAGGCTCAGAAAATTATTGTGAATGTGACTCATCGAGTTAACTCGAAGTGGACCTTCGTCTCGGTGTCCGCGACAAGGGGCTACCGCGTGGTCAAGAAGGGCTTTTCTCCCGATTTCATTTTTGGAGCGAACGTTAGATATGTAGGTTCGTAGGATTCGATGAGGCCCGTGTTCTTTATCGTCGGCCCAACAGTCGCTGGGAAATCCGAACTGGCAGCGGATGTCGCGCGCGAAATGGGCGCCGAAATCGTCAGTGCCGACGCATTTCAAATCTATTGCGGACTCGATCTCCTTACAGCGAAACCGGACGCTTCAACGCTGGCCAGGGCTCCGCATCATCTAATCGGGACAACTCCGCTTCACGAAGAGATGAATGCTGAAAAATATCGGCGCGCTGCGTTGCGAGCGATTGAAGAAATTAATCTGCGGGGCAAACTCGCGATCGTCGTTGGCGGCAGCGGACTTTATATCAAAGCCCTCACCCACGGGCTAGCGCCCGTACCTGAGTGTGATCCAAAGCTGCGTGAAAGGTTAAACACGATGAGCTTGGATGAATTGCACGCCCAACTCGCTGAACTCGATACAGAAATGGCGCGGAAGATTGATGTGAAGAATCGGCGCCGCGTGGTCAGAGCTTTGGAAATCTGTTTACTCACTGGAAAACCAGCGTCAGAGGTTGTAGCCGGGGTCGGTGACCCCGGCCGGCCGGGATCAACGATCCCGGCTACAGGTGTTTTCGTTTTTCGCGACCGGCAAGAGCTTTATGCTCGTATCAATTGTCGAGTGGAAGCAATGTTCGAAAACGGTGTCATCGAAGAAGTGCGTGCCGCCGGGGAGGTGAGTTCGACTGCATCGCAGATGATTGGTTTTCGCGACATTCATCAGTTGCTACATGGCGAAATATCGATCTCGCAATGTGTGGCTGCGATTCAGCAGGCAACTCGCCGATACGCCAAAAGGCAGTTGACCTGGTTTCGGCGACAAATTAATTTTTCACCGCTGAACTTGTCGCTTCTTACCTACAACGAAGCAGAGATATTACTCCGAATGCTTTCGGAGCGCCTAAAGGTTTCAGGGGTGCGCGCAAAGGGATGATTGAAACGCGTCCTAGGAAAGCACAGGAGCGCGCGCTTCTGATTGGCCTGGAAAGGGAGGGTGTCTCGAAATGGGACTTGCGTGATTCGCTCGAAGAACTGCGCGAACTGGCAAGTTCCGCCGGCGCCAAGGTGGTTGATACGGTCACGCAAAAGTTGCCGAAACCAACTGCGCCGTATTACATCGGTCGCGGGAAGGCAGAATCGATCAAGGATTCGTGTCAGGATCAACAGGTGACCTCGGTCATCTTTAATGACGAACTCTCACCCGCGCAGGGCCGCAACCTAGAGAATTTATTCGCGCGCAAGGTTCTCGATCGAACGCAGTTAATTCTCGATATCTTTGCGCAGCGCGCGCGCAGCCGGGAAGGTCGATTGCAGATTGAGCTGGCTCAGTTGCAGTATCTGTTGCCGCGTCTCACCCGGATGTGGCATCACCTGTCCCGGCAGACCGGCGGCATCGGCACCCGTGGCCCAGGCGAGACACAATTGGAAGTTGATCGCCGCCGCGTGCAGGAACGAATTGCCCGACTCGAACGAGAACTCGAAGCAGTGCGCAAAACACGCGCAATACAGCGAGAAGGTCGTAAACGACATCAATGGCCTGTCGCCGCAGTGGTCGGGTACACGAATGCCGGCAAGTCCACGCTGCTAAATCTGCTCACCGGCGCAGACGTTGTCGCAGAAAACAAACTTTTTGCGACACTCGATCCCACGACACGCAGTTTTGTTTTGCCCAACAAACAGCGCGTCCTTCTGACCGATACCGTTGGGTTCTTGCGAAAACTTCCTCACACGTTGATCGAGTCGTTCAAGGCCACGCTCGAAGAGGTGAGCCAAGCTGATCTGCTCATTCATATTGTCGACCTTAGTCATCCACGGGTGGATGAGCAGATGGAAGCGGTCGATGATGTGATCAAGGAACTGGACGCCTACGGCAAGCAAACGCTGATCGTGTTCAACAAGATCGATAACTTACCGAACCGCGAGTTGGCGGATTCGTATCTTAAGCGCTTTCCTGGAAGCGTGGCCATCTCCGCGCGAACCGGAGAAGGCGTTAGCAAGCTGGTGCTGGCGCTTGAGGACGCGCTTAGCTCGTGGCGGTTGCGCTCGAGGTTTCGCATTCCATCCAAAGAATCTGCGTTAATCGCAGAGATCCATCGAGTCGGTCACGTGCTTGAGCTGCGGTATGAGGGCAGCGATGCTGTGATTGTTGCCCATGTTCCACCGCATTTGGAACAGAAACTTGCTGACTACGCAGTGCGGGAAATAGAACGAGCCTCATAAGTCTTGTAGCCGCCTGCTGTTTCGAGGCGCTTCGGGCGGCGTTGCTCCGTAGGGCACGGCGATACCCGCCATGGCGGGCAGGCTTTGCCGTGGCTATAGCGCTGCACATTTATCAGAGGCTTCTAAGCCACCAAATCCCTGACTCGAGCCTCAACGCTGCGCGCAATCTGCGACCAGCCCGAGCGATCATTGCGCGTTGAAGCAAACTGAAGCACATCTCCGATCGTTAGTTTGATCGACACAGGCCGTGGAAAATTTCGCTGTGGCGGCAAGGCGTCGAAGGCTCCAACAAGCCCGCAGGGCGCGACTGGCACGTTTGTTTCCGCGACGAGCATGCCAAGTCCATGTTTAAAAGGCATCATTGAGCCGTTGCGACTGCGTCCTCCTTCCGGGAAGATGATGTAGATCGCTTTTTCGTCCTGCAATTTGCGACGCAAATCGGCAAGCGCGTGCGGACCGCAATTCTTTCGCCACATGGGCAACGCGTTAAGCATAATTGCCGAAAACGTGCTGGTTACTCTTGTTTGGAAGAAAACGTCGCCTGCAGCGATGGGAAAGGCGCGTTCGCGGTGGCGGGTAGTGAGTGCTGCGCTAAGAACCAATGCGTCGAGATGACTGCAATGATTCGCGGCGAGCACAAACGGCCCGTGCGCCGGCAGTTTCTCTCCGCCGACGATCTTAAGTCGATGTGCGATCGCGAAATAACTTCGTAGCAGCGAAAAACAAACCTGATGCGCGACGTTTTCGAGAAGCCCGCTTTCACGTCGCACGCTGCGGAAGCGCTCGCTCGGAGTTAGGCCGGTGTCGTGGGCAGGCTGGAGGTCCCAGGGTTCCATCTGATTTCTTAGCCAGTAAAAATTTGCTGCTGCTGGCCGACAGCGAAGCCGACAAAATAATTGACGTAGTGAAACACGGCGGGCGCAACAAGGATCAGGCTATCGAACCGATCGAGAATCCCACCATGACCGGGAATAAGTTTTGAAGTGTCTTTGAGACCCAGGTCACGTTTGATCGACGACAGCATCAGATCGCCGAATTGCCCCACTATGCTCACAATGATGCCGAGTCCCAACAGCCGCACCGGCGTGTCGAGCGCAGTGCCGGACCAGACGAAATGCGCTCCCAGCGCCAAGAGAGGCGTCGTTAGCACGATTGCTCCAAGCGCTCCCCCAACGGTTTTGTTTGGGCTCGTGTTCGGAACAAATTTTTGATGACCAAACAAGTGGCCGCAAATGTAAGCGAAGATATCATTGAGCTCGACGGCGAAAATGATCAACAAAAGGATCGGTCGATAATTCCAATCGTTCGCGATGTTGCCAAGGTTGCCGAGCGCGCTTCCGAAAAGGGCGAAGCCTAGGACGCCCAAACCAACACGTTGGATGTAGCCCTTCGGTTGATCGGGGATCAAGCCGCCAATAGCAATCAACGCGATTGTTAGCGGAAACAAGGCAACATACAGCCGGTACCAATTATCCAGCGCCGCAAAGGCGAGGAAGAGAATGCCGATAACCACGATGAGGCTGATAGTTCGTTCCCTAAACAGGCCAGTCATGCGGGCGTATTCGCGATAACAAAGAAAACTTAGTGTGGCCACGGCCAGGATCGTCCAAAAAGCGCCCGCCAGAATCGGAATCAGGATGAACAGCGCCAGCCAGATCCAGGACCGATACCGATCCCAAAGTTCCTTTCCTTTGGCTTCGGCGCTATTGCGCGCATGGGTTGCTATCAGAATGAAAACCGGTGCCAGGAGTAATAGGGCGAGAGCTATCAGAGTCAGAACAACAGTCACTGGGTCGTCAAAGGCGTGATGAAACCCAAAGAGCCGCTCGCGCGTCACCTCGCTCATTTCAGTGCGTGCACGATTCGGTTGAGCCGGCGAATAACCGTGACTACGCATCCCGCGACGATCACGAAAAGACCCAGAGCCATTAGACCAATCCGCGAATCATTGAACGTGATTATCTGCCATGACCGTGGCGTGATTGCTGCATAAAGGCAGATGAGCGTAATGACCAGCATGCGATGTTGCTTTGCCATCGGTCCACAGAACTCGGTAGGCGCACCGGCGATTTTACCCGCGGCGCGAACGTAAGCGGTGAAGATGGCCAGCATCGTTGCGACGTAACCGAGAGCAACGTTTCCGCCCCACGCGAAGCCGGCTCCAATGAAGACGGCAGCGTCTGAGATGCGGTCAGGAACTTCATTGTAGAGCTCGCCGGTTTTCGAGGTTCGACTGGAAGCGATGGCAACCATCCCATCGAGCATGTTCGCAGTCAGGCGCAGTTGCGCGCCAAGCGCGGCGATGAGCCACAGGATTCGATAGTCAGCAAGCGAGGTCATCCCGAGAGCAATGCCTGCGACAATGCACGCGCACATCCCCGCAATCGAAATTGCGTTAGGCGAAACATTTCGTGAAGCGAGCCAGGCAGTTGACGCCAGCGCCCATTTGCGATTACGGGTGGCGATTGGGCGGCGATCAATTGCTTCGCTGGCTGCTTCCTGCATAAGAGTTGCTGGCAACCGATAGCAGGTCGCCACGGTAATGGGCAGAATAAAATTGTGACGCAGGCAGATCACAGGTAGGGCGCGTCACTCCGTGCGCGCCGTTATCCGCGGACCAAATCAGCGGGCAGAGGGACAGCCCGCCCTACCTTGCAGCTTGCAGCTTGCGGGCAAGATTGTCTGCATCACATAATTCGGACATGACTGTGCGTGAGCGAGTGAAACAGTTAATCAAAGCGTGGCCGAAAATTTATCCCGACGCACACACGGAATTGAATTTTCGGAATCCACTAGAGCTCCTCGTAGCGACGATCCTTTCAGCGCAGTGCACGGACAAGCGCGTTAACATGGTCACACCCGCTCTGTTCAAGAAATATCGCACGGCAAAAGATTATGCGAACGCGCCACAGGCCGAGTTCGAAAACGCAATCAAATCAACAGGGTTTTTTCGTAGCAAGACGAAAAGCATTCGCGGTGCGATGCGCGCAATCGCAGAGGAACACGGCGGAAAAGTTCCCGACACAATGGAGGAATTAAACGCGTTGCCAGGTGTTGGGCGAAAGACGGCGAACGTCGTGCTGGGCAACGCATTTCATAAAAATGAAGGGATCGTGGTGGACACACATGTGATCCGCTTGTCGCAGCGGCTTGGACTGACGAAACAGAAAGATGCCGAAAAGATCGAACGCGACTTGATGAAGCTGGTGCCGAGGGAGCATTGGACGGACTGGAGTCACTGGCTCATCTGGCATGGCCGCCGGCGCTGTTACGCGCGCAGGCCGGATTGCAGCCGATGCGAGGTTTTTCGTCTTTGTCCCAGCGGCAAAGTTTTCCTGCGCACCGGCCAGGCACAGAAGCCGGACGCAAAGGCTGCTTAACGCGCGCGCTCGACGCTTTCGACCGGCTCGGCATGGCGCGAAGGGCTTGCTTCGTCGCTCTCGGCTGGTTTACGCATTCGGCGAAATTGTCCTTCAAGCTTCTTTAGCTCTTCGTCGGAAAGTTCCTCGAGATCGACGAGTTCATTGCGCGCGTCTTTGATCGCGCGAATGAGTTCGTCCAATTTCAGGTGAACCGCTTTGGCGTCACGGTTCTGTGTGTTCTGAATCAGGAACACCATCAGGAAAGTGATAATTGTCGTAGCAGTGTTGATGATCAGTTGCCACGAATCGGAGAAATGAAATATCGGGCCTGTTAGAAGCCAAACGAGGATGATGACCACCGCCCCGGTGAATGCCCAGGCACTACCGAGCAAGACAGCGGAACGATGCGCAAAGACGCGGAACGCGTCACTGACGATGCAAAAGAAATCGCGTTCTTGCTCATGGGCTTTCAGTTCTTCCCTTTGGGTTTTGTTCACGATGCTACTTAATTTTTCGCGCGTGCTTGTGGAACTGCGCACACGAATGATATTGTTGTTTCAATATCTTCTGCATAAAGCGGGATTGATTTCCCCGCGGATTTAGGGAACACTTACCACCCGAATTCATGCAGCAGAGCTCTGCGTTTTCACGTCTCCAAACTGTCCCGGCTGCGCCGGTGAGCGCGACCAGACCCAAGTTGTGGATACTCGATTCATGGCGTGACCTGATTCTGTACGTCGGCACGCCGCTGTTGTTGGTACCGGTTTTCGCCCTGGCCCAGACGCGCTTCCGACCACAAGATATATATCTTTTTGTCGCGGCGTTCGGCGCAATGGGACATCACCTGCCGGGGATGATCCGCGCCTACGGCGATCCCGTCTTATTCCAACGCTTCAAATGGCGCTTTATTCTCGCGCCGCTGTTCCTCCTCGCGGTTTGCGTAGCTTTTTTCTGGTGGGACCTGAAAGGAATCTTGTTGGTCGTGTTCTTCTGGGGCGTCTGGCACGGGCTGATGCAGACCTATGGCTTCTGTCGCATCTACGATGCGAAAACTGGAACCTTCGACGCGCTCACTCGCCGCCTCGATTTTGCCATGTGCTTAATCTGGTTCGCCACGGCGGTTGCGCTTTCACCGTACCGACTGAGTGACACTCTCGATACGTTTTACATGTGTGGCGGACTGTTTATTCCGCCGTCGGTGGTTCAACACGGCCAACAACTGATCCTTTTCGCAGCCATCGCAGTCTCGATTCTCTTTGTCCTCCATTTCGTACGGTTGTGGATCATAGGAAAGCGGCCTAACCCGGTAAAGGTTGCGTTACTCGTCACGAGCATCGCTTTTTGGTGGTACTGCAATAATCTCGTCGCGAACATTCTGGTCGGCATCGCGCTGTTCGAAGTGTTCCACGACGTGCAATACCTCTCGCTTGTGTGGATCTACAATCGCAACCGGGTAGAGAAAGACAGCAACATCGGTGGATTCATGCGCTTCGTGTTCCGACGGAGCGGCTCGCTCATTGGACTGTACGTTGGCCTGGTTTTTGCCTATGGCTCGCTGTCGTATGTCAACTCGCAACTCGGAATAGATACCGTTAAACGCATTCTCACAGGTGTGGTTACCGCTTCCACGCTGCTCCATTTTTATTATGACGGATTTATCTGGAAAGTTCGGGAACGCTCCACGCGTCAATCCCTTGGACTGACCGGCGGCACCGCCGATGTATCGCTGGGCGGCATGCTTCCGAGCTGGGCCTGGCACGGTTTAAAATGGGTGGCGGTGTTTGTTGTGCCGTTAAGCGCGCTCTGGTTTTGGCAGACGCATCTTAATGTACCAGAGCTCCAACGGCGGGCATGGCTTGTAGCGGACGTGCCGAAGGGCGCGAAACAGCATTTTGATTATGGAGTGGCGCTGCAAAAAAAGAGCCGATGGGAGGAGGCCGAAGAACAATATAAAATCGCACTCGGTTTCAACCCGACTGACGCCCAGTCGCATATGAACCTTGCTGTCGCCTTGATGGCACAAGCCAAGTTTGATGAAGCGGCGCCACACATGGAAGCGGCGTTACGTCTTCGGCCAAACGACGGCGAGTTCCACTCGAGGTACGCCAATTTGCTTCAGCGCCTAGGACGCGACGATGAAACCGGCCCTCATTATGAAGCAGCCGCGCGCTTCCTGCCGGATTCAGCTGAGGCACATTACGATTATGCATTGTTTCTTGCCTCTACAGGGAAAGGAAATGATTCTCTGAGCGAGTTGCAACGGGCGGTTCAGCTCAAACCCGACTATGCAGATGCTCAACTGCAATTGGCTGATTCGCTATTTGCAAAACGTAATCTTGAGGAGGCCAAAATGCATTATAACGCTGCGCTTCGGGTGGATCCCAAGTTGGCAGTCGCTCACAATGGTTTAGGCAGGCTTTACCTGGCCCAGGGTCAAATCTCTCAGGCCATTGTTCAATTCGGTGAAGCGCTGCGCCTCAATCCCGATTACAAAGAGGCCGAGGAAAATTTGCGAATCGCCAAAGCAAGCGACGCTCAATTTCTTCGGCAAACGCACAATTAATTTTTGATTGGCCGCGCTCTTCATCTCAATCTGGATGACGCGTGGCGGGATGAGCCGTTAGGTATTCCGGTGATTGACGCGCGTGTGTGGGGACAACGACTGCGTTTCTCCGCGCCGCCGCGTTTGGTTGCTGAGTTTTATCACCAGCACGAGGTGAATCTCGCATCGCCGTTCTTGCTCTATGGATCGGGTGACTTCCACTATTTGACAGCGCTGCGATTACGCCGAATTGCCGGACCGTTCCTTCTCGTTTCGTTTGATAATCATCCGGACTGGGATGTGCGTCCTCCGAAGTGGGGATGCGGCGGTTGGGTCAATCGCGCATTAGAGCTGTCAAAGGTCAAACGAGTGAGCGTCTGGGGTTGCGGAAATTTTGAGTGCTGGTGGCCGCACCAAATTTTCGGCAACCGTCGAGCCGAACGTGCAGGTGTGCTGGAGGTCCATCCCTGGGCAGACGATCGCGCGGCGAAACATCGACAACGACGGGGCGCGATATTGCGCGATAATTGGCGCGAGCAGTTTGACCAATTTTTGGCAACCGCGGGCGGAGAAAACGTTTACGTCACAATCGACCTCGACTGTCTCCATGCGAGTGAGGCGGTAACGAATTGGGAAGCCGGACGCTTCACGATTGCAGATCTTAAATGGGCACTCGGAAAATTGCGCGACTCTTGTCAGATTATTGGAGGCGATGTTTGTGGCGCCTATTCACCGCCAAACTACGCGCGTTTCAAACAACGCTTCGCTGCGGAATTCGATCATCCGAAAATCCGGTTGCCGACTGAAGAGGAGATTCGCCAGATCAATCTAGCCGCTTTGGACAAATTGTGGCCGCTGCTGTGCAGCGCATAAATTTTCGGCGCCTCGATCTTCGAGTGCTAGGAGAGCGAAACGAGCACGATCCCGACGCTGATCAGCAATGCGCCGATCGTCAGTCGCAGATTTAGCCTTTCCTTCAAGACAACCGCCGCCATCAGTGTGATGAATATCACGCTCAAACCTTGAAATGGATAGAGATAACTCAGGTCGAATCGCTGCAGCAATCCGAGGGTGAGAAAGAATGAAATCGTCATGAGAACGATGCCAGAGGTGACCTTCGCGACAAACCGGACGTTCCGAAAACCGCTTCTTGTCGTGGCCGCCATCGCTCGCTTCAGGATGAGCTGGGCCGCCACGAAGCTTAACAAAGAGACAACGATGAAAAAGAAGGCGAGAAAACTCACAGGCGTTCCTCGATTTGCGCGATCGGTTTCGCGACCAGCCCCAGCCCAAGAACGACCAGCGCAATCCCACACCAGCGTAGTGGCGAAATCATTTCGCCTAAAAAAATCCAACAGCCGAGCGGAACGAGGATATCGACCACACGCGACAGAGGAAAAGCGATGGTGAGCGGAATATATCTGAGCACATAAAGCCAACTCATGAAGCTGGCGATGATGAGAAGAATCGCCCACCACACCAGCGACGAAGCCAAGCCGTTAATGCCGACCCAGGACCATGCGCTGTCCGCGTCCGCCACCTCTGTTGCACCTCGCTTCAAAAGAAATTCGGACAAGAGCACGCACGCAACGCTGAGGACAAGCTGCAGCCAGGGGTTGCAGAAACCGGAAGGTCGATTTTGCATCCGTTCTTGTAGCTCGGCGCAATCTCATCGCAAGTGGATTGAAATCGTTATAGCCGCTTCGCTGTGTCGAGGCGTTTCTCCACATCGCCACGGGCAGGGCGACATGGCGGCGTGGCTACAACGTTTCGTTAGAGCTCATCAGCGTTAGGAAACCGTTGTAAAACGGGATCGTGATGGGTCGGGCCGAGATATTTGATGAGACGGCGGAAGATTGGATTGAGCAACGGACTTGTGTGCATGACGTACAGATCAAGCGGCACAAGCTCGCAATCCAAATGCAGTTTCGGCTCATAGTTAAGCGGGTTACTGTAGTAATATTTCAAACCTTGCTTCAGCGCCCAGGAGATGATGTCGCGCAGCGTGTAAAAATAAAGATGCAGGTCGAGCGCGACGGCGTAGTCCAGTCCAATGCATTCGTCATAAATCTTGTCGTCGCACACAAGGCAAAAGCTGAAGGCGACGATTTTCCCCAGCTGTCGCCAGATGAAAAAGCGCGCTCGTTCCGGCATTCGCTCTGCGATCGCGCGAAAATAATCTTTCGTAAGCGTCTCGAATTTTAATGACGAACGCTCGTGGACGGCGAGATACAGGGGATAAATCTCATCAACAAGAGCGGTGATGTCGTGGGCGACCTCCATCTCGATCTTAGGCGCGCGCCCCGTTTTGCGGAACTTCCGGCGCAGATCCTTTCGCGTCGCTTTGCTGAGTGTGCGAAAATATTCATCCCAGTCGTGGTAACGGAGCGGAAGCCGCGTCATCGGCATACTGGGAATTCGTGCATAACCATTCAGAGGGAGCGCTCCGAGGTCAGAGCGATAGGTTGCGGGAAAATCTTTCAGAACGACCAGGGACGCTTTGTTTTGTCTGGCATAAGTGGAAAGGCTCGCCCGCAACATGTTTGCTACCCATCGGCCGTCTTTCTTGTCGCAGGCGCCCAGGTCGCCGGTACCGGCGGCGCAACCAACCATCAAAACGCGCATCGTCAGAAAACGCGGCAAAATTTTCCGAACACCCTCGACAATTGAAGTAATTCTACCCGGCACGCCTTCGACAAGATTTTGCCGAACGAAGAATACAGGCTGGATTGCTCGCGCGTTGCCGGAATCATCCTGCAGGAGGAGGTTGTGATGTTCGAAACCGCCCGCGAGCGTTTCTTCTACGATCTCGTAGTAACGATGGTCTTTGCACTTATTTTGGAACGCGCGTTGCCATATGTCGCAATTGTGCAACTCGGAGCTCGCGACGACACTTGCCATTCCTTGTGGAGTTCGAACGCTGTTGCTATGCGGCATAAAACTCACGTTCGTTCCACATTGCCGCGACTAAAATTGGATCGTAGCTTGTTCTGCATTCAGTTTAACAGGGCTGGAGGTGGTATTGATCTTCGTTGGAAACAAAACGCAAGGTGAACATACCTGAAAGCCCGTTCGTCAAAATTGTTCAACACTGCATCTTCGAAGTGAGTCATATTGAGGAGTATTCAGTGCGGTCGAAAGTACTGGCGACGGTCGCAGCCGTCGTGTTGGCGATTGTTCTTGGCGCCGTTGATTACATTACTGGTCGTGAGTGGGCAATATCAGCCTTCTACCTGTTGCCGACATGCATCGCGGCTTGGGTGGCCGGCCGGTGGGTGGGAATCGCCGTGGGAGCTTTGTGCACAGTCGGGTGGTTCTTTAGCGATGTACTCAATGGCGCAACATATCAGTCGCCACTCATTCCTGTTTGGAATGGGATCATGCTCTTTATATTCTTCCTGGTCGTTGTCTGGTTACTGAATGCATTTCAACGTTCTCACTATCACCTGGAGCAAATTGTCGAGCACCGAACTGCCGCCTTACGCGCGGAGATAGAAGAGCGAAAACGGCTGGAACAGGCCAAGCTGCAGGCGGAACGTCTTGGGGTTGTCGGCTCCATGGCTGCTCAGGTAGCCCATGAAATTCGTAATCCCCTCGGCTCATCTTTTCATTCCGTTCTTCACAACCAAGACCGATGGCACTGGCCTCGGTCTCGCGCACACGCAGCAGATCGTCACCGAACATGGTGGACGGATCGATTGGACGACGAAGCGCGGAGAAGGGAGCACTTTTACAATTCAGCTTCCACTGGAGGTCAGTGCGTGACACGAAAGTTTGTTGGCGGATTGCCAATGCAGCACGGCGCCATCACCTGAGAAGACTATGAACGACTTGCGGAACAAATCCGTTTTGATTGTGGATGACGATCCAGGAATGCTCAGGGCAATGACCAAGGTCCTTGTCAATGAAGGCATGCAGGTTACGGGACTCTCTGATCCAACCGGAGTTGCTACGAAGCTTGCAGAGTCTCGAAACCGGTTCGACCTGGTCATCACCGATCTGCGGATGCCGGCGTTCAGTGGACGCGGAGTTTTAGCGCTTGCCAGCGCGTTGCCAAAATTGCCAGTTATTATCATCACGGCCTTTGGCGGACCCGACGTCGAAGCTCAAGCGCTCAAACTGGGCGCCTTTGCCTTTCTCGAAAAGCCGGTTGCTGCGGCCGAATTGGTGGATGTTGTAAAGCGCGCCCTGGCAGCAACCCCGATCAGGAAAGTGTAGTTGGATAGCTCCATCCAATCCATTTAGTCGCTCCCCATGCGCCTCTGGCGAACGTGCATGCGAGCTAAGGCGCTGATCGTTTCGGTGTTCCAGCCTCAAGGCCTTCGACTTTAAGCACGCCGTCGCGGATGTGGAGATCCCGCTGAGGGAACGGGAACTCGATTATGGCTTCGCGAAGTTTTTTCTCGATGGCGAAATTGAGATCGCTTCGGTAGCGGCTTGGACGAGCACTCATTTCGCTGCTCCACACCACCAGCTTAAAATCAATCGAGTTCTCGGAAAATTGTTCGAGAAAAACGCTCGGTGAGGGCTCTTTTAAAGTGTGCGGATTCTCGTGCGCAACAGCGAGCAGTAATTCGCGCACCTTCTCGACGTCGCTGCCGTAAGCAACGCCCACCGGAATGCGGAACCGCACGCGGCGATCGCCGTACGTCCAGTTGGTTACCGGCGAATCGATGAATTTCGTGTTTGGCACGATCATCATGATGTTGTCGTTGGTGCGAATAACGGTGCTGCGCGCGCGGATGTGCTCGATTTGACCGGCAATCCCAGCTACTTCAACTCGGTCCCCGATGGTGATAGGCCGCTCCGCCAGGATCACCAGGCCGCTGATAAAATTGCTGGCGATGTTTTGCAGACCGAATCCCACACCCACCCCGACCGCGCCGGCGAAAACCGCTAACGCGGCAAGATGAATTCCCGCATTCTCGAGGACGATGAAGATGCCGACGACTAGCACGATGTTGCTGACGACCTGAGCAATGGCGTACTGGAGCGAACGATCGAGTCCGCTTTGCGCAAGCAGCCGGTTAAAGAGGAAACGCTTCGTTCTCGAGGAGATCCAAAAGACCGCGATCAGGAGCGCGACCAGCAGGAAAACCTGAAGCAGGCTGAGCTTGATAGCCGGCAGAGCGGCGTTCCAGCCCAGCGGAATTCCCGCGGCTTTAATCGCGTTGACTGTGAAAAAGACAATCGACGCCAGACTCAGGGTGGTCATGACGATTGCGATGAAATTTGTATCGACCTTGAAGCGGTTGAAAAAACGGCGAACGACCTGGCTTTGCAAAAATCGTGAAATGACAAGGCCAGCCGCGAAAAAGGCGGCGAACGCGGTTAGTCCAAGGAGAGTGACATAGTGGCCGCCTACATAAAACAGCGGCCGCTCGAAAAGCGTCGTGTCCACCTTCCTTAGTGTGAGCGCCTTGCGAAGGTTGGCAACCGCGTAGTAGCGGCGACCTGCCAAGCCGCAGGCAGAGGAGCAGTTACAGTAAAATGTACTACTGCTGTTTGGCGCGCTCTTCGATGTACTTGATCACGTCGCCGACTGTCTGCAGCTTTTCGGCGTCTTCGTCCGGGACCTCGACGGAAAATTCTTCTTCAAATGCCATCACCAGTTCGACAATATCCAGCGAGTCCGCGCCCAAATCCTCGATGAACGAGGCCTGTGGCGTCACCTGCTCCGGGTTGACGCCCAGTTGCTCGACAATGATATCTTTAACTTTCTCTTCGATCGATTTTTCCGCCATAAAAATTTGTTCAGTTTGTGTTGGTAGCGCGTGGAAAAAGTCCCGCAGTCGCGGGACAGTCCCGAGCACAGCATGGCAAGTAAATGAATTAAAGAGGTTGTCAATCATTTTCGGGCGAACTGGGGGGCACACAGAGGTTCTGTCATTCCCAGCGAAGTCGAGGAATCTCTGGATGTTGTCCCGATTGCTTGTTTTAATTGCAAGATTAGAGACGTTTCGACTCTGCTCGACATGACAAATGTTGTAGCGAAAAGACTTCGATACGGCGGTATCGCCTGCTTCGCGTTTGATTCTGTTTGTCCTTCGAGTAGAAGATGAACCCGATGACATCTTCCGGTTTCGAGCCTGCCGACCTGCTCGATCTAAAACTCCTGCCTGCCTGGGTGAAAGAACCAGTCGGGACGAACCGTTACGCGGACGCAGAAGGCGAGCAGGATTCCGGCAGTCCAATGCGCTCCCGTCGGGACGCACCGGCGCGCAAGGGAAGACGCTCGACGCTCAGCTCTGGTAAACCACGAGCAGGCGTGCGACGACCAATTGGCAAAACAAGTAAGCACGAGGAGCAGCGCCACCAGTTCCGGCACGATCGAGAGTCCGCGCGCGGCGCAAGGGCAGGAGATAGCCCGGGGAAAAACGACCATCCTTCCGCAGCAGGAGCGCTACTCCAGATTGCGATTCGTTTTCTGCCATACGCCCCGGCGTTCGAAAACGTTGTTGCGCAAATCAAATCCGGTTCGGTGGCATATTCGTTGTACGCCCTGGCCCGTTTATTTCTGGAAAAGCCTGAACGCTACGAGGTTCGGCTCACATCAAAAGGCGAATCGCCGCTTTATCGGCTTGGAGACAATGGCGCCTTGTCTCTGAATCGGGAATTCCTTGAGCGAAATGCATTCCGCTTCGCCCAGTCGGATTTCTACAAGATGGACATCACCGAGTCCGAGCCGATCAAGGGGAATTTTTCAAATGTGGCCCGGTGTCGGTTGAGTGGGACACTTCTTGGCCCGACGAACCATCACAATTATCAATTGCAATTGCGCAGCCTTTACGAGCACCGCTTCAGCCGCCGGATGAGCTTCGCCGATTATCAGCGCCAAATCGAGATTGTAAATGATGCGGCATTGATTGAGCGCTGGAAAGAAGAAGCCCGAAAGGGGATTACCTACACGACGAGCCGCGAAGAGGTGCCGGCAGCGTTTTCTACCGCCACGGACGCAGAGCGCCATTTTCGATCGCATTATCTGGAGGGGTTAATTAAAAACCTGGAGGAACTGTCCATCGGCGGAGTCTTGAGCCGGCGTTTGCCGGACAGAGTACTCAATCGGGCAGTCGAGGATGCTTGGGTGCGGGAAACGCGATCGCCCTCAGGAATGATGCAGGAGTTGGCCGGGCAGTTTCGACAGAATGGGCTCCACGTTTTTCGCCATCGCCGCGGGATGTTGTTTGTCTCGCCAATCCGGACGCGGCCCTTTGTTTATGAACAGACTGGCGTGTCTCCATCTGTGAATGCGATTCTCGGAGCGCTGGCAGGAACAGCGGTAATCAATCGCAAACAGCTTTTTGAAAAGTTAATTTGCGATCTGACAACCGAAGACGCAGAGCCACGGAAACTGGCGCTTGCATCGGATCTACGTTGGCTGATCAGCGAAGGTTACGTGATAGAGTTCAATGACGGCTCGCTTGATCTTCCACGAGGAAAAGCCAAGCCCCAGGAAGGAGCTGTGGCGACAGAAGTGGCCACAGCGCCGGTCGAACAAGCATCCGCCAAGCCGGCGGAGCAGTCGCTCGCGTTAGCAATCTGGCCTGGAACCTACTTGCCGACGATTCTTAGCGAAGGGACCGAATCACACCCTTCGTAACGAACGACTTCATTTTTTTCATTCAAGACCGCAACACGCGGTACATGTAATGCCGCTTCTTCGAGCGCGTAGCGCGCAAAACTCATAATGGTGAGGCGGTCGCCAATCTTGCCGAGATGTGCTGTAGCGCCGTTGAGTTCGATGACTCCCCGCCGCGCTTCGCCGAAAATTGCATAAGTCTCGAATCGCTGGCCATTGTTCAAATTGCTCACGAGGATTTTTTCATACAGAATCAGGCCGACGAGTTCAGCCAGATCGGCGGAAACTGTCAGGCTACCTTCATAATCCAGGCTTGCCCCAGTGACGGTGGCACGGTGAATCTTTGATTTGAGGAGCGTAAGTTGCATGTCCCTGGTCATTCCGAGCGAAGTCGAGGAACCCCGTGGCGTCGCCCTGGTACGTTTGCAGGGCGTCTCAACTGCGCTCGACACGACCGGCGCTAAATGGCGCCAGCCTTTCTAAGCGCTTTATAGGCACCGTGTTTGTTGATTGTTTTCAGACCACGCGCTGTAATGCGAATGCGCACAAATTTCTTTAACTCCGGCACCCAGATGCGTTGGCGACGCAGATTCGGCGCGAAAATGCGCGGCACATTTTTCGTGACGTGCCGGCCCACGCCGCCCTTCTTTTTGGCCAAGCCGCGCCGGTGGATGACGCTGCCCCGCATGGTTTTCGATCCCGTGACACTGCAAATCCTGGACATGATATGATCCTCAAAAACAGGCGCGTAAGCTGCCGCGCATCACTCCTCCGGTCAAGTAGATGTTAAGGTTGATGACGAGTGCCGAATGACGAATGACGAGTCACTGAGGAAACCAGAACGATTGCTATGCTTCATAATTCATGGTTGAACGCGCACCTGGCGAAGGCGGTCAAATTTAGCTCGCACAAGGGCCAATCGCGTCTGCAAGATCAATATTTCGCATAACCAGTGCACAAAAATAATCACAAACTGCGGATTGGGATTGTCGGAGCGGGCAATATTGTTCGCGCGCGCCACTTGCCAGCCTTCAAGAAACATCCGGAAGTCGAGGTCGTTGCCGTTTCTAATTCAACGTATGAAAGCTCGGAAAAATTTTGCCAGGAATACTGCCCGGCAGCCACCCCGATGCGGAATTGGCCTGAGCTACTCGCCCTGCCGGACATCGATATTATCTGGATTGGCACGCCGCCGGTGATGCATTCGGCGGTTACTGTTTCAGCGCTTGAGGCCGGTAAACACGTTTTTTGTCAGGCGCGTATGTCGATGGACCTGGCTGAAGCCGAGGAGATGCTCGCGGCATCAAAGCGGTATCCAGAACTGGTGACCATGCTCTGTCCGCCTCCGATGGGAATGCGGGCTGATTTGCTGGTGAAAAAACTCCTCGCCGAGGATTACATCGGCCGTCCGCACCACGTACGATTGCAAAGTTTTGCCAATAACTATTTGGATCCCGGCGCCCTACCGCATTGGCGGCAGAAGATTGAAATTAGCGGGCTCCACGTCCTCACACTGGGAATTTATATCGAAGTGTTGCAGCGCTGGCTTGGTGACATCAATGGCGTCTTCGCGCGCGGCAAAACCATTCAGCCAATGCGTCACGGCTACGAAGTCATCATCCCTGATTTGCTTACCGTCCTTTGCGCTTTCGACAACGGCGCCGAAGGGGTGCTCGAATTCAGCGGGATCGATACCCTCGCGCCGGGTGATCGGGTGGAAATTTACGGCAGTAGCGGCACGCTGACTTACGATTTCGGTTCTGACGAAGTGCAGGCGGGTCAGGTCAGTGATCGCGGTCTGCACGTTGTCGAACTTCCCTCAGAATTAGAGACCGAATGGCGCGTCGAAGAAGATTTTCTGGCCGCGGTCAAATCGAAGGGCCGCGTGCGTCCCCATCCAACCTTCGAAGACGGTCTTCGCTATATGCGTGTCGTGCAAGCCGTTGCTGATTCCCGGGCCCGGAACGAATGGGTGGCAGTTAACCGCTGAGTTCGGTGCATTTCACGAGGTAGGAAGTCATCCCGCTACCCACGAGAAGTCGTCTCACAACGAGAGCCCAAAGGAGCAGCGTAATCAGCTGGTACCAAGCAAAGAATCTGTCGTAACCCCGCCGATTGCGAGCACTGCGTATTGACCGACAAACGGAACGTACCAGATCGGACGGAAGAGATCGCCGTGGACCGCGGTCTGTGCGATGTCGAGCACACACATCGCAACGAAGGTCGAATAATAGCCTGCCCGGTTTCGTTCGAAGCGACCCTGGTGTTCTTCTGCTTCCGAGAGATCCGGCGGGTAAAGAAAGACGGTCAGCATGTAGAGCGTGATGGTCCAAACAATCAGAACGAGGAACTTGTCGAAGCTCCAGTTCACCTCGGTATTTCACTTGAACGTGACCCACCATTGCAAAGCCAGCAGCAACAGCGTCGCGATGGTTAAGACAATGTGGACCTCATCGAGTGGGTTTTCTTTGCGGCGGTAAAATGCTCGACCGGCGCCGGCGAGCAGATTGGTCACACCCAGACCGACGATGATCGACATCAGCTCGGCGATGAACTCGAAACTGCTCATCAGATTCTGCGCGTTCTGCATGACGAGCCGAGCTTAATTGGGGCCGAACCAGGAAATCGAGTGGCAAATGCGCGGTGTGCAGCCCGATCGTTACAGCCCGCGAGCTAACGGCCTTTCCAGCAACCAACCCAGCGCACGATTCAATTCGGCCAGTGCGGTGCCTTCGATCGGATCATTGTGATAAGCGCCTTGCAGCGAGATCACACGCTTATCGCCGGCATATGCATCGACCACGAGTCGGTGATACCGAGTCGGAACGACTTCGTCTTTTTCCGCCAGCAGAAAAATCGCCGGCGTATGAATCGCTCTCGCATTTTCAATGCTGTCGAGGTCCTTTGGAATTTGTAACGCAACAGGACCCGCCAGCAGCCAAAGGTTCCACCAGCCGAACCGACGCAGGATCATTTGGCGCAACGGCGGCGGATTCTGCAAAATCACTCCGACAACCGGGCGCTGCGCGGCTATGTGTAGCGCAGCGGTTACGCCGATACTGGTACCGAAAGGTACGATTGCCCGATCGGGTGCGTAGCGTTTTAGTTCATCAAACGCTGCGAGTGCTGCCGGCCCGATCTTTGAAAGCCTCGCCGGCCCGGTGCTGCCGCCGAATCCAGGATAATTCACTCCCCAGATTTCACCTGCGCGGTCATTCCACATCTCGGCCTCTTCGGAGGGCCAACGCTCCGCACGATCCGCGTTGCCATAAAAGCGCAAAACATATATGTCCGCATTGCCTTTGGATCGCGCCAGCCGCGACTGCGCAATCCACACTTCCAATTGTCCATTTTCGAATGGAATGGTCTTACGAACTGCGCCGCCTGGGTTAATCGGCGTTATTGTTGGAAACAAAATCAAGCGGTCCGGCAAATGACCGAAAAACATCACGGCGAAATATACGATTCCAATTGCGAGTAAGCGCCAGTGCGGCGGGAGGGCTCTTAACTTCAAATCCATTTGCTCACGAAACACGCCAATGACACGAAAATTGTAGAATGACAAAGCAGCAGTGACCACTTTTCTCGCAGATAACCGCAGATATGATTAAACTTGTGCAATCCTCAGCAGAAAAGAAAGCGGCCTACACGGCTCTGCGTAAATCGGCAAAACCTGAAGTAGCGAGCGCGATTGAGCGACTCATCGATCAGGGATTGGATTCGGAGCTCTCCCGCGTCAATGCACTGGCCTTTGCGGCGCGGCACAATCTCAACGAAGAAGATGTGATCGCCGGTTTTCTGTACGCGTCGCAGTTCGGATTATTCGACCTGGCTTGGAATATTCTTTGTCCCGGTTGCGGCGGTGTGCTCGAGACTGGCGAAACGTTAAAAACAATAAATCAGGACGAATATAGCTGCGCGCTTTGCGCCTGCGGTTACGAGCCGACCCTCGATGAAATGGTCGAAGTCACGTTCACTGTCAGCCCGCGCATGCGCAAAATTACGGCGCACGCTCCGGACACGCTCCCGTGGATCCAATACTTCAAGCAGGTGTTCTGGAGTTCCGGCGTTGACCTGCCGAATGACGAAGAGTTGGCAAAGCTCCTGGACGAAATCACGCTCGACACGGTCGAGCTGGCGCCTGGCGAAAAAGTCGCGCTGTCAGTGCAGTTGCCAAAAGAGTTCGTGATCATTTTCGATCCGGTTGTGCACCTAGCACACTTCATCGACGTAAAAGGTGAGCCGACTCGCGAACAGCAATCACTGTCGTTCGTCATGACCAACGACCAGGCGCCGACTGGAACGACGCAGATGCAACCTGGACCGGTGCGCATTTTCCTCGAGAACCGGTCTACACGGCGGACGTTGCCGGGCCTCTGGATCGCGGGTGACAAGCTGCATCATCTGCTCGGCAGGCGTCGGCCATTTCTTACGGCGAAACGGCTTCTTAGCAATCAAACGTTCCGTGATATTTACCGCACCGACACGGTCGCAGTAGATCAGCGGCTTAAGATCACTAGCCTGACGTTCCTCTTCACCGATCTCAAAGGCTCGACTGAACTTTACGAACGTGTCGGCGACCTCGTGGCGTACGATCTGGTGCGCGCACACTTCCGGTTGCTCAACGAAATCGTTGCAGCCGAAGGTGGCGCGGTCGTGAAAACAATCGGGGACGCGGTAATGGCGACGTTCCCGACGCCGGAACGCGCGATGGCTGCAGCTCTTCGAATGCGCGATGCGTTAAAAGAGTTAAACGAAGAGTTGGTTTTGAAAATCGGAATTCACCAAGGGCCATGTCTCGCGGTCTCGCTCAACGATCGACAGGATTATTTTGGTCAGACCGTGAACATTGCTTCGCGCGTTCAAGGCCTGGCGAAGGCAAGTTCGATCTTTGTCACCCGTCAGGTCGTCGAGCACAGCGAGGCATCGAAGCTTTTGCGCGCCACCGGAGTCGAGCCAACGGCGCACCAGCGTTCTCTGCGTGGTATTGCCAATCAGTTCGAAATATTCGAAATCATATGACGGTCGGCGCTCGCGGAGTGACCGGCCCGAGATTTTAGCTCTTCTTTAAGTCTGCTAAATCTTTCAGCACTTGCTCGCTGTGATCGGCGGGTTTCACGCCCGTGTAAACCTTGGCGATTTCACCTTTGGGATTAATGATGAAAGTGTTGCGCGCAGCCAGTTTGCTCCCCTTGTAATCCATCACCGAACCATATTCGGTCGAAACCTTGGCATCAGGATCAGCGAGCAATTTGAAGTTGAGTCCTTCCTTCGCGCAAAAATCCTTGTGCGACTGCGCTGTGTCCACGCTCACTCCGAGAATCACTGCTCCAGAGCCTTCGTACTTCGCAAGGTCGCGCTGGAAATTGCGCGCCTCCATGGTGCAGCCGCTGGTAAAATCCTTGGGATAAAAGTAAAGCACCACCCACTTGCCGTGATAATCCTTCAGGCTCACCTGTGAACCATCTCCAGTCGTTAGGCTGAAATCCGGCGCCGGCTTTCCGACTTCCGGTTGCTGTTGAGTGTCCCCCGCTTGCACTAAACCCAATGTAATGAGTCCGAGAACTGTCGATAATAATATTTTGTTCATTTTCGCATCTCCTGATTTTGACGAAGGTACTAATGTTCAACCTGCAATCAAAGAGAAGATGGTTTCGCGAATCTGGACGATTGGTCACTCGACGCGGACGATTGACGAATTCATTTCGTTGCTTCAAACGAATCACATCCAGTTGCTTGTCGATGTCCGAAGCTTGCCGGGATCGAAGCGCTATCCACAATTCAACAAGGAGACGCTAGCGGACTCCTTAAGCAAAGCCGGAATTCGCTACGAACACTTTCCAGACCTTGGTGGCCGGCGAAAGGCGCACAGAGATTCGCATAACACGGCCTGGCGCAATGCGTCATTTCGCGGTTACGCCGATTACATGGAAACAAAAGAGTTCCGGAAAGGTGTTAAGCGCCTTCTCAATCTTGCTGCCGACGCCGGACCAACCGCGATCATGTGCGCAGAAGGGGTCTGGTGGCGTTGCCATCGGTCGCTGATTTCCGATTATCTAAAAGCGCGCGGCATTGAGGTGATCCACATCCTCGGTCCAAGCAAGACCGAGCTGCATCCATACACTCCGGCAGCACGGATCGTGAATGGCCAGCTAGATTACACGTCAGAATCGCTCTTGTAGCGCGTTTCTGTGAAACGCCGGTGTCTTTGAAGATTGGCGTCTGACACAGACACCCGACAATGGGGCCCCTACCGCGGATCGGTCACACGGCCGAGAAAAAGACAAACTCCACTGGGCACGTGCTGAATTGCATAAACAAATGGGCGATCGACTTTCACTTCAATTGGCGGTTTTGGCCTCGCCATCGCCGTCGCCCTCATCATCACAACTGCGGTTGCTGCAGCCGCCTCGGTACCTTGTTCGTCCACGGCAATGAAGGTCTTGTGGAAGACATTGGAGATGTAGAGATAATCACTCGGCTTGCGTGGCGCGATCTTATCGAAATTCGCGCTACCTTGCGGAATATCGAATGCCCATTTCATTCCAAGCGCCTGAAGATTTTCTGCAAGCGCAATGGTCGGCGGCTCCAGCTTGAATTTTGGCAAACGCAGATCGACATCCTGTGCTTCGAGTCTTGAGCATTGTGCCAAAACTTCCGCGGTGAGCTTCGATTCCAATGCATGCAAACCATTTATCTCGTCGGGAACAAGAACAAGAAATTGGAGATCGTTGCCAACATACGCAAGGCTGACTGCGGTGAAGCCCTCGCGCTTGACGTAACCAAATCGCGCGGTTTTTCGCATCATCGGAACTTTTAGCGGAGTGCCGCCGCGGATGTGGAATAATTCTGGCTGCGTCGTCTTTTCGGAAAACGCATCCGCCCACGGAGCTTTGAGATAAAGTGCGTTCGCCAACACGAGCCGCGTCAATTTGTCCAGTGCCTTCGCAGGGACGAGATCACGAATCTTGCCCTGCGTCTCGTCAGCCACCCATTTATTGATATGCTGGGCGGCTGCTGCAGGATTCGCGGTGAAGTCGATCGGCTCGAATGCGGCGCCATAATCTCGCTTTACCAGCGATAAAAAATCCTGACGAAAATTGTAGTCTTTTTGCGCGAAGAGCCGGTTGGCGATGTTTAGCGCGATCGGTTCACTCGGTCCTCCGAATTCCTTGGACTTCTTCACCGATTCGGCGGTCTTCACGCTCATTTCTTCCAGCGAATGCTGGAGCGAAGTGAACGAATCGGCCACTGCGCTCGCGTCGCTGGGAAAATGCAGCACACGGGCCATCTCCGTGCGCGTGTCGCCGTCTGCCCCGGCGAACGTCATGGCGAGGGCACTTTGAATCGAATAGGGTGAAACGCACAGGTTATCGTTACCGGTGGCGAGTTGACGGTGAAGATCGACCCCGAGTTCGTTTGTCGCCTTGGCTGCCAGATCGAAGTTTGTTGCGGCGTGCGCCATCGTAGCGACTAACGCGCCGAATGCCTGCAAGATCAAAAGCCGTTTCATGCCAGCCATGAAACACTGAAATTGCCAAGGGTGCGACGCCAATCTGACGGAACCCACCGGCGTTGGTCGCGGCGCGTTCCGGACCTCCAACGCGTTGAAGAGAGCGCGTTCCGTGTGAAAATCTCTGAATGGACGAAGCGAAAATCGCAACACGTGCTGATATTTCCGACTCTGACAAGTGGGATCTGACCCATCTTTTTGCCGATGTCGGCAAGTGGCAGGAGGATTTTGCATGGCTGCAGCGGACGTATCCCAAGCTTCAGGACTGGAGTGGCGGAGTGGGCAAGTCCGCTCGGACGCTGGTCGAAGTGCTTGAGTTCGAAAAGTCGCTCGATTTGAAGATTGAGCGCGTCTATCACTACGCGTCGCTGCAACTGGCAGAGGACAACACTAATAACGAATACCTTGCGCGGGTCGGGCAGGTTCAGAACCTGCTGACAAAGATTGGCGAAGCGGCCGCGTTTGTTGTCCCCGAAATTCTGGCGATCGACGACGAAACCTTCGCGAAGTTCGTTGCGGATCCCCTCCTGGCTGAGTGGCGCATTAAGTTGCACAAGATTCGGCGCATGAAGCCGCATGTGCTCTCCGTGCCCGAGGAACGTCTTCTCGCGTTGGGGAGTGTCGCCCTGAGCGGTTACGACGACACCTTTTCGCAATTGACGGATGTGGACATGAAATTTGGCGTCCTGGCTGATGAGAGCGGACGCGAAAAACCGCTTACGCAAAGCTCGTTCAGCTCATTTTTGGTGAAGCGCGATCACGAGTTGCGCAAACGTGCCTTCCATCAATTCTATGCAGAATTTCGCGACCATCAGTACACGCTTGCCGCATCACTTGCGTACTCGGTCAAGGCAGATGTGTTCCACGCGCGAGCAAGAAATTACTCGTCTGCTCTCGAGGCAGCGCTGTTTCCAGACGATGTGCCGATCGCTGTTTACGACGGATTGATTCAATCGGTTCGGGCGAATTTGAAACCGCTCTTTCGCTATTTCGACTTACGCCGTCGCGCGCTTGGGTTGCACGAGCTGCACCATTACGACACTTACGTTCCACTCGTTCCGGAAATCGAGACACGTTTCACCTTTGATCAAGCTACGGATATGGTCTTAAGCGCGCTTGGACCACTTGGGAAAGAGTATGTCCATATCTTGGCGGAAGGCTTGCGCAGCGGTGGGTGGTGCGATCGCTATGAAACGAAGGGCAAACGCAGTGGTGCGTTTTCATCCGGAAGCTACGAGGCGCCTCCCTACATCCTGATGAATTACAAGGAAGATGTCTTCTCCGATGTCTATACGCTTGCGCACGAGGCTGGTCACTCCATGCACAGTTGGTTCTCACAGAATTCGCAGCTGTTTCAGGATTACCAATACCCTATTTTTCTGGCCGAGGTTGCATCGACGTTCAATGAGGAACTCCTCACCGATTATCTGCTCAAAACGACTAACGATCCGAAGATGCGCGCCTACATCATCAACCGACAAATCGATGATCTGCGGGGCACACTTTTCCGGCAGACCATGTTTGCTGAGTTTGAGAAAATCATCCACGCCACCGAAGAAAGCGGCGACGCGCTGACGCTAGACGTCTTCAGATCGCAATATCACAACCTTCTCGAGGCGTATTTTGCCGAGAACTTCGTGCTCGATCTCGAGCTCGACCTGGAATGCCTGCGGATTCCGCATTTCTACCATGCATTTTACGTTTATAAATATGCGACAGGAATTTCCGCCGCGGTGACGCTTTCGCAGCGTGTGCTCTCCGGCGAGCCTGGGACTGTGAAATCGTATCTCAATTTTCTGCGTTCCGGCGGCTCGAAATTTCCACTTGAGACCTTAAAGGCGGCAGGTGTGGACATGAGCACGGCCGCGCCAATCGAGAGTACATTGCGTTTGTTCGAAAAGCGCCTGGACGAGTTAGAAGAGCTGTTGCTGTAACGGGAATTCAAAGTTGTAGCGGCGGCCGCGTCGGCTGCGCTTAAATATTGCGGGTGGCACGCCCGGCAGTACAGATTTGGCCAATGCGGTTGGATGCGGATCACCTTCGCCAAAGATTGGACCGCCTGTTCCGGGAGAACTTTGAAAAGTTCGGAGAGTTAGGCGCCGCAGTTTCGGTCTGGCAAGATGGAAAACCTGTTATTGATCTTTACGGCGGATTTTGTGACGCCCGCCACGAAAAGCCCTGGAAAACTGACACACTCGTCCTGGTGTGGTCTGCTACCAAGGGAATTGGCAGCGCGTGTGTCCTGCATGTCTTGCAGGAGCACAAGGTTAACATCGATAGGCGCGTCGCGGAGTTTTGGCCCGAGTTCGCTCAAGCTGGGAAAGAAAAAATCAGGTTGTCGCAGCTGCTTTCGCATCAGGCTGGGCTTTGCGCATTGGATGCCCGAGTTGATATACTCAATTACGACGCCGTTATCAGAGCGCTCGAAGTACAGAGACCGTTGTGGCCCCCGGGGACCGCGCATGGCTATCACGCCCGCACGTTCGGATTCTTGCTCGATGAGCTCGTGCGCCGGATCGCCGGAAAAACGCTGTCGCGGTACTGGCGCGAAATCTTTGCGCAGCGGCTCGGGCTGGATCTCTGGATCGGTTTGCCCGAAGAGGAGAATTCGCGAGTCGCGACAGTTTACGCTGCAAAGAGCGGCAGGCCACCGGAGCCGAAGAGATTTTATGTTGACCTCGTCACACCAGGCACGCTGGCGCGCAAAACATTTTCCTCTCCATACGGGCTGAAGTCTGTTAGCGAGATGAATACTCCGGCTATCCGGGCGCAACCGATTGTTTCGTTCGGCGGGATCGGGAGCGCCTCGGCACTTGCGAAGTTCTATTCGATGCTCGCGAACGGAGGGAAACTCGATGGACAGACTTTCTTCTCGGAGGAAGCGATTGCATGGATGACCACGACCCTTGTTGATGGCATGGATCGCGTTTTTCAACTGCCGACAGCGTTTTCAGCCGGGTTTATGAAAGATCCACGAAATGCGACGCGAAGAATATTCGGCCCTTCGCCGAAGTTTTTTGGGCATCCCGGCGCCGGTGGCAGCCATGCCTTCGCCGATCCTGAAAACAGTATTTCATTCGCCTACGTCATGAATCAAATGGAGCAGTCGCTCCTGCCTAACGAGAAATCATTGCGACTTGTCGACGCGATTTATCGTCCTCGGTAGCAGCGCTGGGCAAGCGCAGCGAAACGCAATATGAGGCTTCAGATAGGTCCGGTGGTCACAGACCGCCGCTACAGGTCACTCGCCGATGATTGCCAGCGAGACCTGTCGCCGGTGAGGTGCGCGACGATGTTCGAACAGGAAAATACCCTGCCAGCTTCCGAGCCGCATTTTGCCATTAACAATCGGCACGGTTTCGCTGGTTCGCGTCAAGACCATGCGGATATGCGATGGCATGTCGTCGCTGCCTCCGGAGCCGTGCGCGAAGTAAGCCGCATCCTCTGGCACGAGACGGTCGAAGAATTCTTCCAGATCGCGTCGCGCAGTCGGATCCGCATTTTCCATGATGATCACGCTGCAACTGGTATGTTGGACAAATACGGTTGCGATCCCGTTTCGTGCGCCGCACGTGTTAATCTTTGACTGCACCTCGCCCGTAATTTCGTAGAGACCTTTGCCGTTCGTGCGAATCTCAAGTTGTTCGTGGCAGATACTCATTGGATAATACGTCGGGCGGCTGCTGTCATGTCGAGCGAAGCCGAGGCATTTCTAAGCAAGCGGGATGCGGTAAAATTAAACAAAAGAGATTGACTCGTTGGTCTCCCGACTCTCTCGCCGCTACCCTCGTGGCGCAACCGTCTATGTCGCTCGTCGCTCTCGCTCCGTTCCTCCAGTTCGGTCGGAATGACAAATGGACTAGGATAAGTGCTGAACATTCGTCACGTTGATCTGTGTGTCGCCTAGTGCCCTAGTAATTGTGATGAAAGGCGATCTGGAGCGGGTGCTGTTTGATGAGCCGGCGATTCATCGGCGCTTGGATGATATTGCCGCGCAAATTTCCAAAGACTATCGCAAGCAAGAATTAACTGTGATCGCAGTCTTGCACGGGAGCCTGATATTCGTGGCTGATTTGCTCCGCCGAATTCCGCTTCCCCTGAAGCTGGAGTGTTTGAGCGTGGCGAGCTATCATGGAAAAGCGCAGACCAGCGGCGAGGTCATCGTCAAACAGGGAACCCTTCCGGAGGTCGCGGGTCGAGACGTATTGATCCTGGACGATATTCTGGATAGCGGTCACACGCTCGCGACCGTTCGCGAAACTTTGGAAACGGCAAAGCCGCACAGCGTGCGGGTGTGTGTGCTATTGAGCAAAAAGAAACGACGCGTGCGGAAGGTTGATACAGATTATGTGGGATTCGAAATCGAAGATGAATTTGTGGTCGGTTACGGGCTCGATTTCAGGGAACGTTATCGCAACCTTCCCTATATTGGCGTTCTGAGAAAAGAATTGCTGGAGCAACCAGACAGATGAAAGTGCGAGTGCAATTTTATGCCCAGCTTCGCGACCTGATCGGAATGCGTGAGCTGCATGTCGATGTTGCGGAAGGTTCAACGATCCGTGACTTACTCGAGCAAATTTATGCGCAACAGCCCAAGCTTTGCCCGCATGACAAGAGCTTGTTGATCGGCGCAGGCCTGGAATTTGTGGATCGGAATTACAAGCTCAACCCGGGAGATGAAATTTCGATCATGCCGCCAGTCCAGGGCGGGTAGGTGTAGCCGACGCTCTGTGAACGGCATAACGCGACAGGTATTCGCGTACCAATGAAACGCTTCACCCAGTGAAGCGGCTACAGGTCAGTCTCGGAAATTTTTGAAATTTGTTGCGACACCAAAGTCACGGCTACGAACAAACTGGATGACTGCCTGGAGCTCGTCTTTCTTTTTTCCAGTAACCCGAATTTGCTGGTCTTGCAGCTGGCTTTGCACCTTGAAACCCTGTGACTTGATCGCCTGAATAATTTCTTTCGCCTTATTTCCGTCGAGGCCCTGCTGAATCTTTAGTTCCTGCCGGGCATGTCCTACAGATGAAATTGCGGGCTCTTCGTGTCCGATGTTGCGTAAATCCACGCCTCGCTTTGAAAGTTTGCCGATGAGAATTTCGCGCAACCCGCGAAGGTGACCTGCATCTTGCGCAGTAAGCGTAATCTCGTCCTTCTCAAGACGGATCTCGGTTATTATGCCTTTGAAGTCGAAACGAGTCGCCAGCTCCTTGCGAGCTTGATTCACCGCATTGTCAAGTTCTTGCTTGTGTACTTCGGAGACGATGTCGAAGGAGGGCATGGAAGGTCTAGATACCAGATGCTCGATGCCCAACCCAACGCAAGCAAACCCTTACGGATTGGGTGCCATCACCTTGATGTCGCCGTCCACTGTGCGCACTTTGACTACGGTCTTTCCCTTGCCGTGAACCAGCGTGTCGATTTTTGCGGCTCCTGCGAATGCTGCTGGAGGAACTGCGGGATTATCAAAATCGCTGCCGATCTTTCCGTGTCCGGTTTCCGCAACAAGATGGAAGGCAGCATCGCGGGGTAGAAACACCCAAGCATTGCCCTGGGTGATATTGGCCTGCACCGAAAATGTACCAGGGTCCCACCAGTCGTAGGAGACGGCGAGATTGCCGCGCTGTAGCGCAAGGTCAATGTCAGTGAAGCAGTTATGGGCGAACATCCGCCCATCACCCAGCCGCGCACGCACGCTTCGTCCGTGCAGTCCGTCCACCAGAACTTCGCCCGCATCCAGGCGCAGTTGGGATACATTGACGGTTGCAGGAACCACGATGGTGTACTCGACCGTGCCCGAGCGATCAAACAGCGCCCACCTCGGTGTGGCAGGGAGTTTAGTGTTGATAGAAACGGAGGTTGGTTGCATGGAGACATCGATCACGATCTCTTTTAGCCGCGTGCGACTATAGGCTTTCTTCGTTGCATGAATCTGTATTTCGTTTGTGTTCGAGCCGTAAACCAACACTGCGCCATCACGGTTTTGAATGCTGATGTCCGCAGTCGACTGGATCGTGTACAGCTGCTCGAAAGTCTCCTCGATTACGGGATCGGTCTCCGAGCGACAGCCGGCAAGCGATAGCAGCAGTAAGGCAACAACCTGCCGAAAGTTACGCCTCCTAATGAAAGCTGATGGCACGCGCAAACTCTATCAGTGCGTGCAAGTTATTCATCAAGGGGAGAGCCGCAGTGATAGTGATAAATGCGAAAAGCGCACCTTCACTCCAGAAGTCGTGGCGCGCTTCACCTTTGAAGTAGTCGCCAGCGATGTTCCAGAATGATCGCGCAGGGTTACGCAGATAACGTCCACCGGATTCCCCGAAGGCGACAGACTGGTAGTTGTAATGTGTACTCGAAGGCGGACCACATTTCTCCAATACGCGATCGAATGAATCCTGGCATCTACCTTTGCGGATCGTTACGGCAATTGGTTTCATGTTCGAGAGTTTTCTGTTTCCTTTGAGATGCACTGCGTTCCCTAATTGGATTCAAACTCTTTGCCCGTATCCACGCATTCGCGAAACCGAGCGCAATTCGCATCATGGTTTCTCCAGTCGGAGATCAGGAAAGAGCGCGCGAAAGTCTGTTACGTTCCTGGTGAGCAGGGCACCAAAACGAGACCCCAAAGCGACCGAAGTGTCGGCCTTCAGACCCAGAGTGAGCGGTCGAACGTGCGTACTGAATCGCTTCGCTCACATGCTCAGGTGAGATCTCGATCTTGCCATCGAGATCGGCGATCGTGCGCGAAACTTTTAAAATGCGATCGTATGCGCGTGGGCTCAGGTTCAGTTCGGTCATGGCCACCCGAATCAGTTCCTGCGAATCCTGAGTTAGCTTGCAATGCTGCTTGAGCTGGCGCGTGGCCATGCGCGCGTTGCAATTTACCTTTGCGTCGCTGCGAAACCGCTCTTGCTGGCGCTGACGCGCGCGAACGATGCGCTCGCGGATCGTGGCGGATGTCTCTTCTGCCCGCTCGCTGGCAACATCTCGATACTCAACTGCCGGCACCTCAATGTGCAGGTCGATGCGATCCAGCAAAGGACCGGAAACGCGTTGGCGATAACGCTGCACCTGAGCCGGACCACAACGGCATTCGCGTTTGAGATCGCCGAAGTAGCCACATGGGCACGGATTCATCGCGGCGACAAGCATGAATTCCGATGGAAAAGTCACGCTGCCGGCGGCGCGGGAAACGGTGACTTTCCCATCTTCGAGTGGCTGGCGCATCACCTCCAATGCCGATCTTTTGAATTCGGGCAGCTCATCGAGAAAGAGAACCCCATTATAGGCGAGACTCACTTCACCGGGGTTTGGGAACGCGCCACCACCGAGTAACCCAATATCGCTGATTGTGTGATGCGGCGGGCGAAATGGTCGTGTGGAGACGAACGATTCCTCGGCATCGAGA
>JBEDUS010000408.1:0-7568 GCA_040414975.1 Candidatus Udaeobacter sp. | reverse complement strand
GACACTCGATGACTTGAACAATTACGTTGAAGCCGCGCAGCACGTTAAGATGACGCCAAAAGAGAGAGCAATGAACGACGAATGGGTCGCGTTTTTCCGCAACCTGATTACAGGAGCGCATTATGCCGGCCACTAACTCTTTCGCAATAATATTCCACGCGCGTAAGCGGCATGGGCGGCAGAGAGTTTCCCTATAATCTCCGCGCGCGACACGTATCTTAAAGGATTGCTTTCAAGCAGGAGTTGGCCAAAACCCGACCCTACCCCTGCCAGAGCCGTGACGCGACGCCGTAGACGCGATCTCCCTCTCTATTGCGTATCCGTTATTTCCGCCATCGCTTGCGCGAGAGCCCGTTGACGCAGCGTTGACCGTATGATCGTCTATTATGGCCTTTGTTGGTCGCTCTTGTTCGCTGTTACACCCAGGCGGTAACTTGTTAGCCAGGCATTTCGACCGATCCTAAGTCTGGCGCCTCTGCCAATTTCGCCACCCTGGCAGTCTTTCTGTATCGACATCATTCAAAGTACAGATTCGTCCTCGATCTTCGCGCATTCGGCAAAGGGCGCAAGTTCTTCAAGATGCGCGCGAGACCGGGTTGTGCCAATGCTCGCCATTGGCGCGTTCGCCGGGCTTAGGGACGCAGAAATATTGAGGTGTTCGATGAAACACTGGGCTCTTATTGCGCCAAAATGAGAGCGGCCGCTCGCCTAAAAATAGGAGTAAACGTCGTACTCTTGCACCGAGGGCATCCGCCGGCGGTTTCCAATGCGACAGGCTTCTGATTCGTAACAGTTTTGTACCAGACAGTGCTGGTGAGGCATAACCTTGCGCTGATGACGCTTTAGCGCGACCAAAAGGCATCTCTGCGAATACCAAGTTCAAGGCGTGGCTGCCTCGTCAGTCACTAACAACCTAAAGACACCGCCGCTCGCAACGACGTTATAACCCTTTAGCCTTCTGTAGTTTCTTGCTTGTAAATAACCATACCGCGGGCTTCGTAATTCGCCAGCGCGCCGGGATGATCGAGCGTGCAGGTATGCACCCAAACGCGAGAGCTTGAGGGCCGCATCCGCCACGCTTCTTCGATTGCGCTAGTTAGTAGGGGCCCTCCCAACCCGCGACCAATAAACTCCGGTAGCAAACCAAAGTAAGCGATCTCGACACCACCGTCATCGTCGCGGCGCAACTCGTAATAACCTGCAAGCAAGTTGTCGTAATACGCAGCAAAAGTCCGCAACTCCGGCGCAAGCCCGTATTCCTTCCATTGTTCGTCCCTCCACACGCGCTTGTCATTCCACGACCACAGTTGTCCGACAGCTAAATAGAGGTCTCGATTAAACACCCAGTCGCGTTCTCTCTTCTCCCGGATTTGAAATCGCTCATCTGTGGATCGCTTTGGGCGAAACTGCCCCGGCGAGTGCATCTCGAGATAGGTTGTAACGATCCGCATCTCAGCTACCTAATATGAAATGCCTGAACGGCTCTGCTTCACGCTAATTTACAGGTTTTCAATCTAATGGCGCCATTTTTCGGAGCGGCAATCGATTCTCAGAGTTTGCCCTGGCGCGTTACGTTAACGCCAGATAAACGATCGCGCCGGTGCAGTGGCGGCTGCGTCAGCCGCAAAGGTTTAGTCTCGCGTACGCTCTTCAGGTTCCAGAATCACAGAAAGGATTACGTTCCTGTTTTCGCCTTGACGAAACTGCCCAATCTCTGATTTAATCGGGTTAACCGCGATCTGATGTACGGGGGCCGAATCACCAGCGAGGAAAAATCCGCGATCAGCACTTACGTCGGTGCAAGCATCGCGGTCGTGCTCATTGCTGGCGGCCTCTACTTCTTCTTTCTCGCGCAGAAAGTGAAAAGGGAGACCACAACTTTCGATCCGAACCGGCCCGTCCCCAGCGACACCGTCTTGAAACAACGATTGAAGGCTGAGGAATATTCCGTCGTGCGTGAGGGTGGCAGCCAAAGGGCCTTCCAAAATCAGTTCTGGAACAACGAGAAGACCGGCATCTACGTCGACATCATTACCGGTGAACCGCTCTTCACGTCGCTCGACAAATTCGACGCCGGCGTCGGCTTCCCCACGTTTGCGAGGCCGATCTCAAAAGATCTCCTCGTCGAGAGCCTGGATACGTCTCACGACATGCAGCGGACCGAGGTGCACTCCAAGCGAAGTAACGCCCACCTTGGCTATGTGTTTACCGACCCGAAATCGCCCACAGGACAACGTTACGTAGTTTACTCGGCCGCCTTCCATTTCGTCCCGGTCGAAGAAATGAAGGGCAGAGGTTACGACGCGTACGTGTCGCTTTTCGAGAAAAAGGTCGCCGCGCCGTAGCTGTAGTGGCAGGCGTGCCGCCTGCAAAATTTCTAATCTACTGCGGCTGTGCCAGCCGCGAACGCCTGTAGCTTGCCTGCTCGCGAAGAATTTTGGAACTGGCGCTGACTGCGACGCCTAATTGCTCAGTCTCGAGTCTTGATTTCTGGAAATCCCGATTGCGTCAATTGCTGATTCAACGCGGGAAGATCGGATTCGAGTAGTTTCTGCCACGCGTCCATCATTGGTCCAACTTTTGTATCGAGATCCGCGACGGCTGTCTTGACCGCGGCTGTCGGCGCGGCATCCGCGCCCTCGATCTCGTTGAACAGTCGCGTCGTCGATTGCAAAACGAAAAGCGAAGGCGGAGCACCAGGGTACGGATGCGGCGGCCCAAAGTTTATGAGCGTTTGCGCAAAGCCTTCCAGTTTTTGCGTGACGTCAGGGCGCTCCGCGGCCTTTGCTTTAAGTTTGGTTAGTTGCTCGGCGATGTCGCCGAACTTCTTGCCGATCGGCGCCAGTTTGAGCCGTAGTTGATACAATTTCCAGGAGAGATCGAACTGTTCCTGAAGGTCGGCAGCCGATTTTTTGACGCGTGGATCCATTACGACGGTCAGCGGTTGGCTAAAAGTTTTGCCGTCAACCGTCAACGTGACTGTGTAATCACCCGGCGCGGCCCATGGTGAGGTCGTTTCCGGTGCAGTGTTGCGATACGTCGCGTGCATCGGAAACTCCGGTTCTATCCCCGGGACTGGCGTGTAATGCACGTCCCAAAAGAACCGATGCATCCCCGCGGTCGCGGAAACCGATCGGAACGGCCGAATCCAATAGCTCGGAATTCTAAGCCGCTTCGGATTCGCCTCCACCGGCGCATCTGCGCTGGAATATTTCCTGACTGGCTGCCCTTTGCGATCTTTGATCTCGATCGCTACCGGACCAGTCGCATCTTCCGAGAGAAAATAATCGATCATGGCGCCGTCGCGCGGATTTTCGCCGGCTGGTTCGTCCGGCGGCAACGGCGTATCGGTGTTCAGATTCCCGCGAACGCGCAACGCTGTCTGCGGTTTGAACAGCAGATCCTCTTTGGAACTGCGGGCGTTGACCGCGACTGAGCTTGACGTGCCCCGGGAACTGGGGCCGGCGACCCCTGGTACAGAATTGATCTGCCGCAGCGGCGTGATGTTGTCGAGGATCCAGAATCCGCGACCATGCGTCGCAACGATCAGATCGTCGTTCTTAATGATTAGATCGCGCACGGAAGTCGCTGGGAGATTCAATCGCAAAGATTCCCAGTTCGCGCCGTCATCGAACGAGACGTAAACGCCTTTTTCGGTCCCGGCGAACAGGAGGCCTTTTCGTTGCGGATCTTCGCGAACTGCGTTGACGATTTGCCCCGCTGGAATCCCATTTGCAATCTCGGCCCACGTTTTGGCGCCATCGTGCGTCGCAAAAATGTGCGGCCGCAGATCGTCGATCCGCATGGTGTTGACCGCCGCGTAAGCGGTCTTCGAATCGAAATGGCCGGCTTCGATCAGCGAAATCTTCTGCCACGCCGAAATGTTCGACGGCGTTACGTTGGTCCAGGTTTTACCGCGGTCTGTCGTTAGATGGATTAAACCGTCGTCGGTCCCGCACCAGATCCGGTTCGCGTCGAGCGCTGATGGCGCAACAGTGTAAATCACTCCGCGCCGGTGAGCCTGCTTCGTTGCGTCCTCTTTGTATTTTCCAACGCTCGCCGGCAGCTCGTAATTCGGCCGCGACAAATCCGGACTGATCTTTTCCCAGTGATTGCCACGATCGCGCGTTTGCCAAAGCGTGTTTCCGGCGAAGAAAAGCAAATGTGGATCGAGCGGCGAATACACGATCGGCTCCGTGCGCAACATCCGGAAGCCTTCTGTTTGCACCGGCACTGGAAGAATATTTTGTGCCTGACCGGTGCGGCGATCGAAGCGTGTCAGCTTCCCGCCAATGATAATCTGTGGATCGAGCGGATCAGCAACGACGTAACCGTATTCTTCGGCTGCGACCGGCTGCCAATCTCGAAACGTGATCTCGCCCTCATCGCCGCGGCTCTTGATTCCGACCGAACCGCTCTCCTGTTGGCCGCTGTAAAGCCGATACGGAAACGCATTGTCTGCGCTAACGTGATATAACTGCGCTGTCGATTGGTTGTACCACGAGCTCCAGCTCTTCCCGCCGTTCACCGTGACGATCGCGCCCTGGTCTGAACCGAGAAGAATGATGTCAGGATTATTCGGATTGATCCAAACGTTTTGATAATCGTCGCCACCGGGTGCGCCGCGCCAGCCGTCCCACGTTTTGCCGGCGTCCGTCGATTTCCAGCAAACCACGCTGGCCGAGTACACGATCTGTGGATTTTTTGGATCGAACCGCACCACTGGAAGATCGCCACCGCCGATTCCAAGTCCCGGCCGCGGATCGTCGGTTGTGCCGTGCCAGGTTTCGCCGGCGTCGTCCGAGCGATAGAGTTTCGCGATCGTTTTTGTCCGGACCGCGGCGAACAATGTTTTCGGCGCGCTCGGCGCAATCGCGATGTTCGCCTGCACGATGTTGTTCGGCAGCCCTTTGGTTAACCGTCGCCATGTATTGCCGCCATCAGTGGACTTAAAAATGCCGCCACCGTTCCCATTGAACACTCCGTTTTCCCAGGGGCCTTCCCGCGATTCCCATAATGCAGCGTAAACGATTGCCGGGTCGCTCCGATCGATCTGCACATCGCTGGCGCCGACGTTCTCATCGCGATAAAGAACTTTTTCGAACGCTTTGCCGCCATCAAGCGATCGATAAATACCGCGCTCTTCGCTAGGCCCGTAGGGATGACCGGCTACGGCAACGAAAATGCGGTCGGGATTTTTTGGATCAACAGCCAACTGCGGGATCTGCTGACCGTCGCTCAATCCGAGATGCGTCCATGTCTTACCGCCGTCAGTCGATTTATAAATGCCATCCCCGACTGACAGATCCGGGCGATACAATCCTTCGCCGCTGCCAGCGTAAACGACGTCCGGATTTGAAGGCGCGACCGCGATCGCACCGATTGAAGCCGTGGGCTGATCGTCGAAAATCGGTTGCCACGTACGGCCGTAATCGATCGATTTGAAAACGCCGCCATTCACCGGCGCCATGTAGAAAACATTCGGCTGCGACGGGATCCCACAGATCGCGCGTGTCCGTCCGCCGCGATAGGGGCCAATGTTTCGCCAGCGCAACATCGAATCGAACTCTGCCGCGCGCGCCTCCCCAATTCCCAAAGTAATCGCCAAACCGATTACGATTGCATTTCGAACCGATCGCATAAGCTCGCATTTTCTTCTGCGATCAAGAAACCCGCAACAACGTCTCAACTTATTCTCTGAATCCAGATCGAGCGGCAGCGGCATCAAATCGGAAAAGAGGAACTGTATGGAATCGGCACATCGCGTGAGATGGAAAGTACGAGTCGTCGCGTTCGGAACCGGCATCATTGTGGCGGTGGCCGTATTTGGAATCGCGCCCTTTGTCTCGGATGACCTTCGTCTCATTTACATCAGCGGCGCACTGTTACTTGCTGTCGCCGCGTTGTTACTGGGCGCAACAGCGCGGGAGGACTGGATCGCGGCGGTGCTTCTTCTTTTCGCGGCGACGTGCCTCTTCGCGTTCTTTGTACTGCCGCAAACACCGTTTCTTTGGCCGACACTTTTGTTGTGGGCGGCGATTGTCACGTTGCTGTTGTTCCGGAAGCGATTCGGTAAAATGGCCGGAATCGGTACGGCTGTAATATTAGTCGCGGTCTCAGCTTGGTATTCTGTTTTCTACATTCCAGTGCGGATGCAGCGAGCGTTAACGCATGTGAGCAACGGCACGGCGCCTCCATTCACTTTACAACCAATTAGCCAGGGTCCGGTGCCGACTGGAGGGACGCGTGGCAAGATTCTCGTTCTCGATTTTTTCGCCACCTGGTGTTCGCCCTGTATCGCCGAGCTACCGGAGCTAGAGCGCCTTCGCGCCGATCTGCAGAGTAACCGCGACATTGAATTCGTGCTTGTCGGCACGAACAAAGGCGGCGATACGCCCGAACGGGTGCGAGTGTTTGAGCAGCGTCGCCACATTTCATTGCCGGTCGCGTTTGATCCCGAACAGGTAGCGATGCACGCACTCGGTTTGACCGGATTCCCAACCCTGGTGGTGATCGACCGCACAGGCCACGTGCGCTTGACGCACAGTGGCTACAACAGCTCCGAAACCAGCTTCCGCCACGATCTCACCCAGTTACTGGAGAGGTTGTAGAGTTGCGCAACTTGAACACCTGAACCCGCGGTCGTGAACTGCGGTCTTACACTTTACGCAATCTTCTTCCGGGCCCGTTTGACCAGGAGCGCGACTGGCAGTCCGATACAAAACATCAACGCCAACACCGCATTCACGCGAGCGACAAGCGTGGCAGCGCCCGGTCGCGTCGGAACCGCCGAGAGCGGCAACACGACAAAATTCATGACGACATAGACGATCACACCGTATAAAAGGCCGGAGAGAATCGGCCGGCGCGACAGCACAGTGAATCGAGGCCCGGCGATGTAAAATATCGCGGTCCACGTGAGCGCGATCGCGTAATGAATTACGACCCCAAGACCAACCGACACCCAGCCGAGTTCAAACGAGCGGCCATCAATTAATCCGCTGGCGATGAACTGAAAGATTCTCCAGGGCGTGATTCCGCGGAACGCATTGAAAATAATATTTTCAGTGATGTCCAAAGTCCCGGCGATCAATCCAATCCACAAAACTGTCCGCAGTGATTTCGCTACGCGTATCATGTGTACTTCAATACCGCTGCGGATATCAGATTCCTGTTAATCACTCAACAGTACCGGTGGGAGAACCTGTAGCCGCGGTCGCCGACTGCGGCGCCTTGTCGTGGTGGTACGCGTGTCGCGTGCAAGAAAATTACAGCTGGTATCCGCCTCAGATGGACGGCTACAGTCGGTGCTCATCCTGCTCGCTCCATTTAGCTTTCCTGTCACTAACAGACTTTCAACATCTCAACTTCTTGATGCTATCAGCAGTAATCTTCGATCTCGACGGTGTCCTCGCCGACTCCGAAACGTGGTGGACCCAGATCGATGCGCAATTACTCGCTGAGTACGGCGTGACGTATCGCGGCGAATATCACCAGAACGTGGCCGGGGTGAGCTATCGGCTCGCGGTCGACTTCTATAAGAAAGCACTTGGCCTCTCCGTGCCCAC
>JBEDUS010000407.1:0-7809 GCA_040414975.1 Candidatus Udaeobacter sp. | reverse complement strand
TCGACGAAGTCGGCGGATTGATCGCGTAAGCGCTCCAGTGCAACATTAATCTCTGACTCGGAGACCATCGTCTCGGGCAACTGCACAGGAATCTTCTTGTAATCAGGTAGTTCGAATTCCGGCGCTGTAACAACTGTCGCGCGGAACCGCATCGACTTGTCCTCACCAAGGTGGACATCTTCAATATTAGCCAGCGAAGCAACGCGCAATTGTTTCTGTTCGATTGCTTCATGATAACTCTTGGAGACGAGCTTGTTGGTCAGTTCATTCTGAATTTCCTTGCGAAATCTCTTCTCGATCACCGCGCGTGGCGCCTTGCCTGGCCGGTAACCCGGAATTTTGGCGAAACGTGCGAAACTGTTGGCGATCGCGTCCCATTCTTTCGAAACTTCCTCGGGCGGCAGTTCAATTTGAAGTGTGGAGACGGACCCCGGCTGCTTTTCCACTTCGACCTTCATAAGGCACTGTAACGGCGCTCAGCAGGCGCCGCAAAATTTGCCGCGACCTGAAAAGGTGGACGGCCTCACTGTTTCGCAAATCCAGTCAACTGCGTCAGGACGCACCGCCATTGTCCGTCGAGCCTCACGAAGACATCTGTGGACCACTCGTGGGTAGTGAACTCCTGTCCCCTGAATTTTCCCTTGGTGCGCGTGAGCGCACTCACGACGGCGCTGTCTCCGTACACACGGACTCGCATGTCGTCGGATTCTATCTTCTCATGAGTCAAAGCGCCCGACTTGATCACCTCGAGAAAACGCTCCTTGTCAATGATTCGTCCATCTGCATTGATGATGATCCACTCATCGGTAACAAACCTTCCGATTGCTTCCGAATCATTCCTAACAATTGCCGCTGTGAATTCGCTTTCCAGGTTCAAGAGTTCTTCCTCCATTTCGTTTCTTTGGTTTGTTTAGTGGGATCTCCTCCCTTGGATGTAAACCGAGTGTGTCTGTGGAAATCCAAACCAGTACGCGAGCTCCCGGTAATCCTTGCAATCGAAAATTGAGAAGTTCGCCAACTTACCGGGTTCGAGCGAACCGATCTGATCGCCCCGGCCTAACGAATAGGCCGGGTTGATCGTCGATGCTGAGATGGCTTCTGCTGGCGACATTTTCATTTGAGTGCATGCAAGCGATAAGACCATCGGCATGCTGGCGGTCGGCGATGACCCTGGATTGAAATCAGTCGCGGTTACGACCGCGAGACCAGCTTCAATCATCTCTCGCGCGCGAGGATAACATGTCGACCCCAGCGCATAGACTGAGCCGGGCAGCAATACGGGTTGCACGCCTGCAGATTTTAACGCCGCGATCCCCTGTTCGTCCGTCTTTTCAAGATGATCTGCTGTTGCGGCTTTCAATTCGGCTGCCAGTTTTGCCGCGCCTGAATTGCTGAGTTGATCGGCGTGAATCCGCAGTTTTAATCCAAGCTTTTTCGCCGCACTGAGAATCCGCTTCGATTGATCGATATCGAAATAGCCGCGCTCGCAAAATACGTCGCAAAATTCAGCAAGCCTGTCTGCAGTCACTCGCGAGAGCATCTCGTTAGCAACGAGATCGACGTATTCATCGGCGCGCCACTCGCGGGGCATTGCGTGTGCGCCGAGGAACGTCGATACAATCTCCAGCGGCGTTTCTTGATTGAGCCGCCTCATAACGCGCAGGATCTTTAGTTCGTCTTCAAGGGTAAGGCCGTAGCCCGATTTTGACTCCAGAGTTGTCGTTCCGCAGCGAAGGAACCAGTCTGCATGCTTTTTGGCTTGCACGAAAAGATCCACCTCACTCGCTGCTCGCGTTCTTTCAACGGTTGACCAAATTCCGCCCCCGGCGTTCGCGATTTGCTCGTATGTGTCGCCACGCGCGCGGCGCTCGAAATCGTCCAACCGATTCCCGGCAAAAACCAAATGCGTGTGGGCGTCCACGAATCCGGGGAGAACGACTTTCCCACGAGCGTCGATAACTTCGGCGGCGCCTGCCTTATTGTGGATTTCGGCGCTGGGTCCGACGAGTTCGATTCTGCCGTCGCGAATCAGCATTCCTCCATCGGGAATGATTGCCAGTTCAGACAGTTCGCGCCCCATGCGCGGCCGCTTGGGACCGGCTAGTGTGACTAATTGTGAAACGTGAAGAACAGCCAGTGACTTCACGATTTGCTTAACTTATTTTCAACGACCCGGCTGATCTCTTCGAACTTTGCCGCCGAATCCGCGCAAACATTTCGGACTCTCTCAGCGAGCGCCGCCTTGAATTTTTCGTCCTTTAACTGTGCGAGATTGATTCTCACGTTTAGCGCCGCTCCTTCGATACACGCACGAGTCGCTAGCGCACCGACGCCGACGTCGGAGACTGAAGCCGGATTTCCTGTCTCGGCCATCTCAGCCAGCAAAGCGTAGGACTTCGACGCTGTCTCCATGACCTTCAACGGGACTTCGGCCGCACATTTGGTTGCCTGCTCAATCGCAGCCGTGCGCGCAGCCTTTTCCTCGCCCGTTCCCTTGGGCAGCCCGAATGCACGCATCACTTTGTTGAACGCTCTAGTGTCTTCATCCACCAGCGAGAGCAATTCGTCTTTGAGTTGCTGCGCTTTCACTGCCCAATTGCTGAAGTATTCGAGCTTGTCATCCCAACCGCGTTTTCCAGCAGACAGGTTCGCAACCATTCCGCCTAACGAGGCACCCAGCGCGCCCATCAGTGCCGCCACGGAGCCGCCTCCAGGAGCCGGCGAATCGCTCAGCGTTTCATTGCAAAATTCGCGAAGATTCATCTTGGCCAGGGAGTTCTTTGGCTCGGCAGATTCGATTTTGAATTCAATCACTTTTTCTTTTGGATCGAAAGGCTTCAGCTCGCTCAGGCCCATTGAGCGAATGGCAATATCGATCAATTCCTCCTCGGAGACGCCTTCGGACCATCGTTGTTTGCGGAGAAAATGGCGGCCGGCTTCCACAAGACATTTCTTGGGGACCATGCCGACGATCTCCGAGCCCGTCGCGCGTAACCCACGTCTGGCTGCCGATTCACAGCACGCATCGAACGCCGCGTGTAACGGCGTTTCTTCGATATTCGTAAGGTTCATCGAGACCTGCGCGATCCCGTATTCCTCCACGAACCAACCAATCGCCTTCACGTGCTTCAGCATTCCAGGAATCCGAATCGCCTCGCCATTCGCGTCGAGCATTGGTTTTCCCGATGGCGTACCATCCTGAGTTTTTATTCTCCCCTGCTCTCGCACATCGAAAGCCACTGAGTTCGCACGCCGCACTGATTGAGTGTTCAGATTCACGTTGTAAGCGACAAGAAAATCACGAACTCCGATTACAGTGGCTCCCGATTTTTCATTGAATACGCCGGGTCCAAAGTCCGGCTTCCATTCTGCCTGTTTTATTTTTTCAAAGAACCCTTCGTATTCGCCCGCGCGAATTACCGACAAGTTTGAGTGCGACTTATTTTTCGCCGCTTTTTCGTACAGATAGACCGGTATTTTCAATTCATCGCCGACGCGCTTTCCCAAACGATTTGCACAGGCTACTGCTTCTTCCCAGGTCACGTTGCTCACGGGAATGAACGGACAAACGTCAGTCGCACCCATCCGTGGGTGCGCGCCCTTGTGTTTGCGCATGTCGATCAATTCCGCGGCTGTCTTAATAGCCCGAAATGCCGCTTCCACCGCTGCGTCCGGGCTGCCAACCAGCGTTACCACAGTCCGGTTAGTGCTCGCGCCTGGATCTACATCTAACAGCGAAACGCCCTCCACTGATTGAATCGCATCGGTGATCTGACGAATGACGCCCTGATCACGACCTTCCGAAAAATTCGGCACGCACTCGATCAATTTTTGCATGACTTCACGCCTTAGCTGACAATTCTTCCTGTAGCGGCAGTCCGCGACGGTCGCAAATTTTGGAAGCCCGGTTAATCAAACGAATCCCGACAGTTAGTGAACAGACGGCGAGCTTGTTTTGTTGGCGGCAGTATGTCGCCGTGTTTGTGGGAGCTGCTCGGCGCAGCTGCGATATTACCGAGAAGCCTCTTACTTACTACAACCCCAACGCGTCGACAGTAGGTTCGTCAATTGCTCCAGTCACACTCAATCCCTGGTCGCGCTGGTAATTCACAAGAGCGACTCGCGTTTCAACACTCAGGGAACCTGTTATTGCACCAAAGTAGTACCCTGCATCCTGCAATGCAGTTTGAACGTTCGCGATTACCTGGTCGGGCGGCAGATTACCGTAGGTGTAAATTGGCCCATTGTAATCGTAGTAGCTATTCGCCGGATCGTAACCCCAGGCTGGATACCAATAACTTGCATCCAGGAAATAGTAGCCGCCAGTGACAAAGACAATAGTGTTGCAGTTCGCTTCCACCAATCGCGATCGTGCCATTCGTTTCGATGAGTGTTCAGCGCGTCGAAGTAGTTGCGGTGATCGTTACCGTTTCCGTTGTGCCGTTGAGCTTTGTCTCTGGTTTCTCGCGCTTCACCCGCTGTCAACACGCCAGGCATTCCTTCCCGTGGTCTTGGATCTCTTTGAACGTCCGTTGTGGCGTTGGGAGGAGCCTTTGCCAACTGCAGTTGGTTTTCCGCGACGTCGTTCTTAGCAAGCACACCACTCCCAAGTTGCGTAGGAGGGGCTGCTACCAAGTCCTGTCGGGTCGCTGTCGCTGCCAGCCTGTGATTCAATTGCCGGGTATACCGTGGATAATAATTCGGACGAAAATTCGTGGACAGTTGATTTTGCATCTGAGTTGGAGGCATGCTGGGCGGGCGCTGGCCGAGATTTGCTGCAACACCGGGAACATATGCTTGATTTGGACTGCCGGGGCGCACGTTACTACCTCGAACAACATTACCGCTTGGGGCACGAGGAGCGTTTTGGGGAACTGTTCCGCTGGTCTGCCCTGTGCTGGTGCAAATCCCGATCGCGAGCGCCGCGACCGACCAAAGAAGCGGAAATCTCAATAGCTTCATCAACTTCCTCTGGCCATTAAACAACATAATTAGTTCTTTGTTGCAAGCTTTGAATGAGATACTTAAACATACCTTGGATCGAATACCGGCCGGTACGTTGACTGGCGCAAGATCGTAGATGGCAAGTTGCAATCTGTGATCCAAAACTTACAATCTAAAATTCTTTACCGGGGTCTTAGCTCAGTTGGTAGAGCGCCTCAATGGCATTGAGTGCGGGACAAATACGCCCATTCGATCTCAACTGCTCTCACCTGCTTTTTCATAGGTAAAACAGTCGGGTGGGCTTTGTCTCAAGTGTTCTCAAATACGCCCAAAAAACACCACGGGTGGATAAAGAAGTGGATAAAGGTGCAACTTACTTACGTCCGATACCAACCACCTTTTGCAGTAACACATCGAAACGTGGATCGCCCCGGAGAGGGTCGAGCATCGGATCAACTTTAATCCAGGCGATTTCTAGCCCCTCATGATCAGCAACCCCCTTTTCCAACCATCGAATCGCTTCGTCGTGCTTTCCCAGGCTGAGGTAGAGGAGCGCACGCCAGTATGAGCGCACATAGCGGTGTCGGTTGAGCTCTTCCAGTTGAGCCAGCATTTGCTTGGCTGCATCTTTGTCACCTGACTGCGCTTTGGCAGCTGCGAGCAGCACGGGGATACGGAGATCGTCGCTCAACTGCTGCGCCTTTGTGTATTCAGCAATCGCCGCCGGCAGGTCGCCCTTTAGTTGAAGCGCCATGCCCAAAGTGTAGTGGGCGTAGTAAAACGTTGGATCGATCTCCAGAGTCTTCCGCACCTGTGCGATCGCCTCGTCGTAACGACGTGCCATAAACAATGTCTGCCCCAAGTCCGTGTTGATAACTGGCGAGAGCGGATCAAGTTCGATAGCCCGTTTGCCCTCTGCGATCGCTTCATCTAACCGGCCGAGGGCGGTAAGCGGGTGGCGTCCATACCACTGGTGGGCTGTTGCATAGTTGGGATTTAGCGCAATCGCACGCTGAAATTCCGATATCGAGCCAACCATATCGAAGTCGTAGCACAACGCCCAAGCGAGTCCGGTGTGCGCCCCGGCGAGCTTGTCATCCAGTTGCAGCGCTTTGAGCGCAGCAGCCCTCGCTTTTGGAAAGACCTCCCCTTGCGGCGTCCCCGCGTAGAATGGCAGAATGACATACGCCTCGGCCATTCCGGCATAAGCCAGTGCGTAATTTGGATCGCGTGCAATCGCCTGCTCATAAAATGCGATCGCCTGCCGGAGATTTTCGCCGCCACGTCTGCTCCAGAGCAATCGGCCTTTAATATAAAGTTCGTAGGCAATGGTATCACTCGTCGACTGGGTGGCTATCAACTGCTTTTCCGCGCCGGTCAGCTTGGCTTGCAGTGTATCGGCGATCGTCTTGGCAATGTCGCTCTCGACTGCAAAAATATCAGTCAGCTTACGGTCGTAAACGTCTCCCCAGAGGTGGGCGTCGTTCAGCGCGTTGATCAATTGCACGTTAACACGCACCTGGTCGGCCGCTTTTTGCACACTGCCCTCGACGACATTTGCCACCCCGAGTTCCTTCGCGATCTCCCGCAGGTTGTCTGGTGCGCTCTTGTATTTCTGGGTGGAAGTGCGTGAGATGACTTTTAAGTCGGCAATCTTGGACAGGCGAGCCAGAATTTCGTCCTGCATCCCTTCGGCAAAGTAGGCGTTGTCGGGATCGTGGCTGAGGTTTTCAAACGGTAATACCGCAATGCTTTTGTTTGGCGCCTTAAAAGCCGGTCTCCGTGAGAAGAAATAATAGCCGCCACCCACCGCGGCCGCGACAAGTATGAGCACGGCAATCAATGCCAGTCGCCGCTTCTTGACTGCCTGCCGAAATTTCGTCGGCACTTGGGGATTGCCCACTTCCCCAGTGTAGAGATTGACGACACGAAGGCGGCCGCCATGTTTAACGTCGCATTCGCCCAAGTCATGCAACTGGAGTTGCCAGTGCCGATACTGGCCCAAGTCTTCCGCTGCACGTTTGGAAAGAAGAATGTGCCCGGCGTCCCCGCAGTCCATCACCCGCTGTGCGACGTTAACCCCCGCTCCGGCCATGTTCACTTGTTCATTAAGGTCGGCGACTTCATTCACTGGCCCACTGTGAATCCCCATCCGCACCCGTAACTCGGGATGCGTTTTTAGCGCCTTGCTAATTTCCAAAGCGCACAGAACCGGCGCTTCCGGACTAGTGCGAAAAACCAGTGCCCCGCCATCGCCTGTGGGCAAACGCATCAATTTGCCGTCCGCTTCGGCAGCGCGGAACTGCTCGGTTCCGCGCACAATCTCTCTCAGCTCTTGAATCTGCTCACGTTGCTCATCAATAAGCAACTTTGAGTAGCCGACAATGTCGATGAATAAGACGTGGCCGATCTCCAAGTGAATCTGCGATTCTGAATCAGTGGGCATACCGCAATCTGGCCAGGAAATTATACAGCTTACACGCTGACTTTATCAGCGAATTTCGCAGATTTGGGCAGATTACGGAAAAGGAAACATTGGCGAGTCCGAACCGCATTACCCGGGACGATTTCAACCTCACCTTTTCGGATTCGTCGCCATTTTTGGGGATTCGTGTTGACGATCAAGCGGGCAACGTGATCCAAACGCACAAACAGCGCAGCTGGGACAGCGTCATGGCCCACCTGTAACCCGAAAACGGCCTAGAATGCGTTTTTCTTCCGGACATTTTGCAACTTCATGCGGAAAAATCCGGAGAAGAAATTTAGAGGGCATTCCCAACCAACCAACCGACAACATCGATGGGAGTGCCCTTGGTTAAGGTGAGGCCAAGTGGGCTTCAGGAGATTCTCGCTTGGCCTCCTTTT
>JBEDUS010000406.1:0-4263 GCA_040414975.1 Candidatus Udaeobacter sp. | reverse complement strand
TCGACGAATATTACAATGGGTGGGAATTGACGCCGACCTTCAACTATCAATCCGGCAACCCGTACGGGGACCCACTCGGCTTCCCCGATGCCGGCGTTCATGCGCTCACGTTTGGACCGGATCCTTACACCAAGACGTTCGATGATTTCGGAGTGTTCAAAGGGCCGTCATGGGTCTCTATGAACGTCGGACTCTCGCACAACTTGGGTACGAATACTAAGGCGACGGTTCTCGTCACAAACGCATTCACTGCTATCAGCAATAAAGGTTATCCATGGGAGTTTGCCACGAAGGATGGGGTCCTATCGTACGGTGACAACAATTTCTACTTCGGGTTCCCATTCAGTGGCGCAGAGTTTCTTGGCGAGAACTATTACCCTTACGCGCCATTCTCACTGGCGCCGACCGCGCAATGGAGTTTCGCGATCACTACGAAGACATAGCACGCACACTTCGGGGTGCGCTCATAGCTCCAAGTTGAAGCAGCACAACATGATAGCGATAAAGGCGAGTGGAAGCCAATTGGCTGCCCACGCAATCCAAAGCGGATAGCCGGCGACTCGCGCGCGAGCTAGGTAAATGAGCCCGATCGCTAGTGGGCCCAGGGTGAGAAGGGCTACGAAAACTGCAAGCGGAGGCGGGAAAGGGTTTGAGACGCCTTCGCCGCTTGCGACAACAAACGCAGCATAGAGAAGAAGTGCCGGCGTAAACGCAACGGCGCCACCAGCAACCTTGTACGCGCGCTTCCAAAGCGCGGTGAAAGCGGTGAGCTGCGCGACAATGCCCAACGTCACAACAAGCTGCCACACCATATTCTCAGTGCTCATAAAACTCGCCAGTTCATAGGTGTCGAGACCGATGCGGAACGCCCCGGCGGTCATGATCCACGATACTCTCCGCGAGCACCGTGGCATCTTCAGCGGCTCCGTAGAGAGTAGCGGACTTCCTTTTGCGTTGGAAGTGGACGCCCATGAAGTGCAGGCCTTGCACGACTGTGCTTGAGCCATCCTTTTGGATTGGGAACCCGTGCTCGTCGAAAGCCCCGGGAATTCTGACCCACCTTGAGTAGTCCGGGCGAAATCCCGACGTAAATATGATCGCTCCGAAAGCCCTCAAATCCAGCCTGTCCGGCGCATCGGCTACAAAAGGAGGGGGTGCGGGAATCTCTGGCGGCTTTATGCCGCGCGCCTTACAGCTCTCCTGGATAAGTCCGCGCATATCGAAAAAGCGTGCATCACCGAATGCAACGCTCTCGGCCAAGTCCGGCGCAAAGTGGGCAAAGCCATCTTGAAAACCAATGAAGTGGCCCAACAACTTGACTCCCAGCGCCTGAAGCGTCCGGTAGTTGAGGCTGTGACCACCCCTGCCGCCACTTGCCTGGAAGTTTGCGAGGAGCCGCCACGACTGATTTTGCAGATGCGCAAGCGTGTGGTCCATGAACGGTGTTTCGAGCAGCCACGCGATTATGTCGCGGCCGGCAAGCCGTCGATGCATCCACGGAGCACGGCCGCACGCCAGGTACGTTTCGCGACCAGCCTCATACAGTTCTTCCGCTAGCTGGCACCCAGTTTGTCCACTACCGACGATCAGCACGGGGCCAGGCGGAATTGAGTGTGGGTTCGTATAGTTTTCGGCGTCGATCTGGGGGCAGCACGATGCAGGAATTTGAGACGCTGTGGCCGGTCGATGCGGTTTTTGATAAGCACCGCTCGCAATCACCACGCGGCGCGCACGGATCTCGCCGACGGATGACTGCAGAAGGAAACCTGCGTCACCGTTCAATCTAGTTGCGAGACATTGACATTTTCACGCACCGGCGCTTTGAAGCTGTTAGCATACTGAACAAGATGAGCAACCACGGCGTCTCTGGGCATAAAACCATGAGGTTCGGCGCCCTGGTAACTCCCGCCAGGTAGTTGCATCGTCCAATTGGGAGTGACCAGGCAGAAACTATCCCAGCGCCCTCGCCACGTTTCGGCGATGCGAGCTCGGTCGAAGATGACATGCTCTATCCCTGCGTGCGCTAGCTCGTGGCTGATCGACAGCCCGGCATGTCCGGCCCCAATCACAACGGTGTCCACAGCCCTGCTCATTTGAACTTCTCACCTTGAAGCGCTGGGCATTCGGCCGCTTTCAGGCGGCTCCAGTACGTCTCCACACGGGCCTTCCCCTACCAAACGGCCCGCCGGCGCCACGATCTCATTTCATCGCCGCCATCAACCGGCAATAAACACCGGCCAAGAAGACGGATAAAAGACCTAAGCGGAAAAAATGTCATCAAACTCTCTAACGAGGGTTGATTCGCCGGCCCTCACGAACGTGGCGAAGCGATGCCCAAGAGCTTCCTCTTGTGTTTGATCGTTACTCTTGCGTTCGGCGCGAGTGTGCAAGAGGTAGGCGCATCTTCACAGTGGTTGACGCTCCCGCCAACACCAACGTTGCCGCCCGCTTCAAGCGTTGGCTACGCCCCAGTTGATGGAATACGAATTTGGTACGCTACCTTCGGCCGTGGAGCGCCAGTAATAATGCTCCATGGCGGTCTTGCGAATTCCAATTATTGGGGAAATCAGGTACGAGCTCTCGAGCCCTTTTATCACGTTGTTGTTATGGACAGCCGTGGTCATGGCAGAACGACGCGGAATGCACAGCCTTTCGGTTACGACTTGATGGCTTCCGACGTCGTGGGCTTGATGAACTTTCTTCACATACGCAAAGCCGCGATCGTAGGCTGGAGCGACGGGGCCATCGTTGGACTGGATATTGCGATGCACCATCCCGAGCGAGTAACCAAATTGTTTTCTTTTGCAGCCAACTCCGAACCAAGCGGAGTGAAGGATGTCAACAAGAGTCCTGTCTTCAGGGCTTTTATCGCTCGCGGCAAGATTGAGTACGAACACTTATCACCAACACCCGAGCAATACGGCGTATTTGTTGCGCAAATCGAAAAGATGTGGGCTACGCAGCCGCACTGGACGGCTGCTGACTTAGCGAGGATTGCCGTACCGACCTGGATCGTCGACGCCGACCACGATGAAGCGATCTACCGCCAAAACACCGAGTTTATTGCGGCTCACATCCCGGGAGCAGGCCTCTTGATTCAGCCGATGGTGAGCCATTTCTCATTCTTACAAGATCCGGAACAGTTCAATTCTGACCTGCTGCATTTTCTCGAACATGCCAACAACCCGTGAGCGTCTCATAACTCCAGATCGATGTCCAATTCGCGTCGTCATGAACCGTTAAGGCGTTTAAGGCTCCCGTCGAATGCCCTTTTATCGCGTTGCCTCCTTCAGATTGGAGATTGATTTTGACGGTAGCCGCGGCCCATAGTTGTCACCTTTTTGTTAAGCTGGCGAAGGGCTATTCTTAGCGCTTTACAAACGGAAACTCGGATACAGTTTCGATCTGACGAGAGAGTTTTCCGAGGGAGACGATCATGAGACGCTACATTTTTCCATTCGTCATCTTATTGCTGGCGCTGGCTGGCGTGGCGCATGCACAGGAGAAGAAGCCCGACGTTTACCCCGCAATGGCGCCCATCGAGCAGTATCTCATGTCGAATCCCGAGCAGGAGATCGCGCTAGCGCGCAGCGCAGCGCCGCCGTCGATTTCCGCTGACGCCGCAGTGCTGGTGCTCGATAGCCGTGGTTACGAGACTGCAGTCAAGGGGAGGAACGGTTTCGTTTGTTTTGTCGGACGCTCTTGGGCGGCGCGCTTCGATGATCCAGAGTTTTGGAATCCCAAGCTGCGCTCCCCAAACTGCTTCAATGCTCCGGCCGCTCGCACGGAATTGCCGCAATACCTGAAGCGCACCGAGTGGGTGCTGTCCGGCGCGACCAAGCCGCAGATGATTGAGAGAACTCGGTCCGCATTCGCCGATCACACCTTCCGATCTCCCGAATCAGGTTCACTTTCGTTCATGCTGTCGAAGAGCGGGTACGTGAGCGACGCGGCAGCAGGACCTTGGCTCCCGCACGTAATGTTTTTTATTCCACATGGTCAGGAAGCGATGTGGGGCGCAGGCTTGGACGGCTCGCCCGTATTCGCCCAGGAGGGTACCAACATTGAGTCGACGGTGATTTTCATCCCCGTGCGCCGCTGGTCCGACGGTTCGCCCGCCCCACCTCCCACCGCGTTGCACGTGCATTAATCTTGGAATTTTGCAACTCCGAATAGACAATAGAAAACCACCCCTGGATGGGTGGCTCAGCGGTGACCTGTCAACCAAGATGCTAACATAAATAGCGGGCGCGTGATCCGCCT
>JBEDUS010000405.1:0-3134 GCA_040414975.1 Candidatus Udaeobacter sp. | reverse complement strand
GAACAGTCATCGCGACCGAAATACTCGGTTCCGAGACTCTCGTTTTCGCCAATCTCCAATACGGTGAAAACGTCACGTCCTCGATCCGCGGAATTCGCAGCCTGGAGCCGGGAGCGAGCGTTCGATTTTCGGTCGACCCTCGGTTCGTTCACGTATTCGATGATAGAGGGATCACGCTTGCGCCGCTACGGTCGTGGCGGGAAGACTACGTTGACCGTTTCTAAGGCTCATTGCCGCCGGGATCCTCCAAAGCATGGAAAGCAGAGGAAGGGTTTTTTTGATTTGGTATCGCACGGATGAGAGTAGCATTAGAAATGAAAGCGGTGACCATCAGTAAATACGGCGATCAAAGTGTTTTGAACTACACCGATATTGAGCGTCCCAAACCAAAGGCGGATGAGATTCTCGTGCATACTTTCGCGGCCGCCGTCAATCCGGTCGATTGGAAAATCCGTGACGGACTAGGTAAAATGTTTGAGCTGCACTTGCCGATTGTTCTCGGCTGTGAAATTGCCGGCACGATCGAGGAAGTCGGCAGCAACGTGCTTGACTTTCGCCCAGGCGATCCAGTCTACGGGTACGTCAGTTTGCAGCGCAATGGTGGCTATGCGGAATATACTATCGCCAAAGCCGATGAAATTGCGCCGAAGCCGGAAAGCCTCGACTTTGACAATGCGGCAGCGGTGCCGGTTGGCGCCTTGACTTCCTGGCAGGCGATTTTTGACACCGCGCATCTCCAAAATGGGCAAAGAATCCTGGTCACAGGCGCGTCGGGTGGTGTCGGGTCGATGGCAGTGCAGCTTGCCAAGGCGAAAGGGGCATTTGTAATCGCGACGGCTTCGGGCAAAAATGAGGAGTTCGTCAGGCGCCTAGGCGCAGACGAATTTATCGATTACACTCGGGAGAAATTCGAGGAGAGAGTGCATGACGTTGACGTCGTTTATGACACCGTAGGCGGCGACACTCTGGAGCGATCGTTTAAAACGATTCGGCGCGGCGGATACTTGGTAACGACCGTTATGCCGCCATCTAACGAAAAAGCCGAGAATTACGGCATCCGCGCCTCAATGATCGGCGTGGAACCAAGCAGTCAGCAACTACGCGAAATGAACCGGTTGATCGCCGCGGGTAAAATTAAAACATTTATCGCAACGGTTCTCCCGCTAGCAGAAGTCGGAAAGGCTCATCAACTTTCCGAGAGTGGACGAACACGCGGCAAGATTATCTTGCGCCCAGGCTAGGCGGAAGTACGGCTTTCTCGGTATTCGCTAATCGATAAGGAAGAAGCACGCACCGCGCCCCCGCTTGCTGATGACGCCATAAAGGTCTCAGTATCAATACGGCGTCAACATCCATGAATCTATTCAAAAGCATTCTTCATAATATCGGCGTCGTAATCGTGGGCTTGGGACTTGGGTCGCTGGGCAGGAGAGGGGATTCGATTTTTGGGATAAGCGGTTTTCACTCTACCTTTGCCACGAGCATGGGTTGGTTGCTGCTAGTCGTCGGATTTCTCGTGCGAGTATGGGCAACGTTCTACTTTTATGAGCGCCGGATGAAGGTGATCTCGCTCGTTCCTCAAAGAACGCTGATCACTTCCGGACCGTATCGCTTCTCGCGAAACCCGCTCTATCTCGGTGGCAATGTATTTATTTTCTTCGGGGCAGGGTTATTGCTCGGGTCGCCAACCGCGCTGGTCGCCACTGTTCTCCATCTTCCTTTTGTAGACCTCTTTATTAGGCACGAGGAAAAACAGTTACAGGAGGATTTTGGCCAGGAGTGGGTGCGCTACAAAAAGCAGGTGCGCAGATGGATTTAATGTGATGCACCAACCCCAAAAATCACCAGCGTTGAAGGTCTAATAAAGGAATTCAGAATCCGATTTCTGATCAGGGCTAGTCTAACTCAAGTGTTGGACGCCTCATAGATGCTCTGAATCGTTGCATCCAGCACAGCGTTATACTCGGGATCGGATTGCTGGATCGACAACCCTTCCACCAGCGCCCGCGAGAACCTCGCCACGCCACCGTGATTCCTACGAAGGCGCTCGTCGCCTTCTTTCAGCGAGTACCCTCCTGACAGCGCAACGACTTTCAGAACGTTCGGATGGCTGACGCAATCAGCGTAAAAGTCGCTTTGCTCCGGCAGCGTGATCTTGAGCATGACCAACTGACCAGGCGGAAGTTTGTTGAGCTGGTCAAGAATGGCCGCTTTAAGCAACGTCTCTGCCTTAGCTTTGTCCGGACTGTGAATATCCACTTCCGGCTCGACGATCGGCACGAGCCCCGCCGCAAGAATCTGGGCCGCTACCTCGAATTGCTGGTTGACAACGGCCTTGATGCCGGCCGCGTTGGCCTGGTTGATGAAGGAGCGCATTTTGGTTCCGAAGATTCGCTTCGCGGTGGCCCGGTTGAGCAGGGCGGCCAGCTCGGGCATAGGTTTCATCAAATGGACGCCGTCCTTCTCCTCGGAAAGGCCCTTGTCCACTTTTAAGAAGGGCACAACACGCTTCGCGTTCCAGAGATAGTCCGCGGTTGGCTGTCCCTCGATTTCTCTGTCCATTGTGCCCTCGAACAGGATCGCGCCGATAATTCGGTCCCCGTTGAAGCTGGGGCTGGTCATAATGCGGCCGCGCATCTGATGCACGAGCGTAAACATCTCCTCCTCGTTTGACCACGTGCCTTCCTTGATCCCGTAAGCGCGTAGCGCCTTGGGCGTACTACCACCGCTCTGGTCCAGCGCGGCAATGAAGCCGGGCTGTGTCTTGATTTTTCGCTGTTGTTGTTCCTTGATGCTAGGCGTGTTCATAAAGTGTCTCTCATTTTCCGGTAGCCGGGTGTTGTGTTGTGGACTGTCATGCTTGGGCTTTGGAGTCTCCAACTCCGGGCGCTCTTTCTGTTCCCTGCCCGGAATCTCGACGACGTTTGCGCCGCCATCAATGGTTGGCATTCCCATAATTGAAGCCCTCTTAAGATCACTATGGCTCTTCAGGGACCGATTTACATTCGCAATTCATGGGCTAATTGTCTCGGGTGCGAAAGAAATCTGGACGCATGCACGGCTGGATTGCGCTGGCGATATTGGCTTCTCTCGCCGCCTGCCAAAGCTCTGGCACTCCCAAGACGAACATAACC
>JBEDUS010000404.1:0-4689 GCA_040414975.1 Candidatus Udaeobacter sp. | reverse complement strand
CAAAAGGCCTATTAGGTGAATTCCGAGGAGTCGAAATGTGGTGAGTGCCGGCATCTAACGAGAATTATACGTCAACTTGTCGTATATTTCTTGCCTTCTAGAGGGAAGACGGGCTAAAAAGGCGGCGAAATGCCAAGTCCATCTTTGGCCCAACCGAATGCACCAAGAGCGCCAAAATTGCTCGACCGGGTCCGGTGATAAAAGTGGAGTCATCGGCAACTCTTTTTAATGGGAAGTGCGACTCGCTGCGAGCAAATTTCAGCACTCTTTCAAATTACCCGCTTTCACTCCCGAGCCACTCCAGCCTCCAATTTTCATGAGAGCGAGGCCGTGGCCGCGCCGTCTCGCGGCTAGCAGGGGTAGGGTCGGCCTGGCAGATTCAGGCTTGAGCAAACAATTCTTTTTTAGGCTGCTTCTCGCGCGCATAGGCGATTGTAGCGAAAGACCCCCCGACATGCGAGCGAATCTCGTAAGAAACAGACAAATAATCAGGTGTTTGCGCCAAATGGACTGAAAGGCTTTTGTCGGTCAAAACGAAGCAGACCGTGTAAAGATAGACATGGCGCTGATTTGAAATCCGGTAGCGGACACAAATCAGCAATGCAGTTGGCTACGCGATAGTTTGATTTCCACGAACAGGTCGATCTTGCCGTTGTCAGATTTCTTAGCGATCTTGGTTCGCGTTTCCTTTATGCCCAGCCAAGTCAAAAGCGGTCTTCGGCTCGAAATCGGGCACGTCCTATTCATCGATATCGTCGGCTATTCCGCGTTGCTGCTTAACGAGCAGAGTGCCCTGCTTGGCGAGCTAAACGAGGTCGTTCGGGGGACGGAGCGTTTCCGTTCGGCGGAAGCGGAAGGCAGACTGGTACGCCTACCAACGGGTGACGGGATGGCGTTGGTCTTTCACAACAGTCCTGAGGAACCAGCCGCTTGCGCTCTGGAGATTAGTCAGGCCCTTAAAGAGCATCCGGAACTCCGAGTGCGCATGGGCATTCACAGTGGGCCGGTGAACGAGGTCGCCGATGTGAATGAAAGGGCGAACATTGCGGGAGCCGGAATCAATATCGCCCAGAGGGTGATGGACTGTGGAGATGCCGGACACATCCTGCTTTCGAAGCACGTCGCTGAAGACCTACAGCACCTTCCCGAATGGCGACCTTATTTACACGACGTCGGAGAATGTACGGTAAAACACGGCGAAACGATTTCGGTCGTTAACCTCTATACGACCGAGCTCGGCAATCCGAACCCTCCGCGGTTGAAGCTTGCCGAAACGCAAGTACGAAAGCGCCGTTGGCGCAACGCGCTATTACTTGGTACCGCGAGCCTGGCGGCGCTGATCGCAGCAGGATTCTTTGTGTTGCCGCGCATATCTGCGCGTAAGATCGACAAATCGATTGCGGTCTTGCCTTTTCAGAACCTAACCGATGAAAAGGAAAACGCCTACTTCGCTGACGGGATACAGGACGATATCCTGACAAACCTCTCGAAAATCGGCGACCTGAAAGTCATTTCGCGCATGTCAGTAATGTCGTATCGAGGCGACGGCGTGCGCAATGCCCGCGAAATTGGCAAAGCACTTGGTGTGGCCACTCTTTTGGAAGGCAGCGTCCGCCGAATCGCTAATCGCGTCCGGGTTAACGTGCAGTTGATCAATGCCAATAACGACGAGCATCTTTGGGCGGAAGATTACGACCGCGATTTAACGGACGTTTTTGCCATTCAAACCGATCTCGCGCAAAAAATTGCGTCTGCTCTGCAGGCAAAACTTTCCCCGAACGAAAAAGCGCGACTCGATCACCGGCCTACACAAGACCCAAATGCCTACCTCCTATACGTCCAAGCGCACGATTACGCCAACAAGACCGATATGTTCCACGACACATCGGTAAAGGCCGTGCCCCTTTTTGAGCAAGCCATCAAGCTCGACCCAAATTTTGCGCTGGCTTTTGCTGGTCTCTCTATGGTGCAGAGCTGGCTGTATCACATCTCCGACCCGATACCGGCTAGGCGTGATAAAGCGCGTTTTAACGCAGATGAAGCCTTGCGCTTGCAACCGAACCTTCCGGAAGGCCATCTCGCATTAGGTTTCTCCTATTACTATGGTGATCGCGATTACGATCGCGCTCTCGCCGAATTTGAGATTGCAAAGCGCGGTTTGCCCAACGAATCCCAAGCATGCCTGGCGATCGGCGCGATTCAGCGGCGTCAAGGCAAGTGGGCGGAATCAAACGCGAATTTGGAAAAAGCCGCAATGCTCGATCCGAAGAACACAGACATCCTAACTAACCTCGCTTCTAGCTACATGGCTCAGCGGAATTTCGAAGCCGCCGACAAAATTCTCGATCGCGCTATTACCGCGGCACCACAATCGACAGAGGCTTGTGGATTAAAAGGACTGTTGGCGGTCCTCTGGAAGGGCGACCCTAGCTTGGCCGAAAATGAATTCTCTAAGATTCCAGCGCAAGACGATCCGGGTGGGCTAATAACAGGGGGGCGCGCTTGGATTCTAATGTTAAAGCGGAAATTTCCCGAGGCTCTTCAGGTGGTGGAGCAATTTCGCGGCGAGACGCTGGCTAACAGCACAACAGCCCCGCTGCCGAAGGCTCTTCTGGAGGGGCAACTCTATATGTATCAGGGTGACAAGGAAAAGGCGCGGGCCGCATTCGAGCGCGCGCGTCCTGTCGCGGAACGGCTGGTGCGTGAAGCGCCGCAAGATGGCACTCGACACGGACAACTGGGGTTGACGCTTGCGGCCCTGGGTCAAAAAGAGGAAGCGATCAAGGAAGGCAAGCGGGCTGTCGAATTGCTACCGGAGTCCCAAGACGCCCTTGATGGACCGCAAGCCACTGAGTCGCTCGCCCTGATTTACGCATGGACTCGGGAATTTGACGAAGCATTTCGGCTACTCGATCACCTGCTTGCCGTCCCGAATCTCCATCTCACAGTTCCGATGCTCAAACTCGATCCATCATGGGACCCGTTGCGCGAAGACCCCCGCTTCCAGGCGTTAATCGAAAAGCATTCATCGAAGCCTTAATCCAATTGTCGTGAAACAGCTCCGCGAGTCTTAAATAAAGGCGCGCGGCAGTGCGATTACCCTGTAAATTCCGTTCCGTCAGGGACCAACGCGCTCGCCTTCGTGACCAACAGCACCCAGTTCCAAGCCCTCCCGAACCACCGCCCCCTCATACCAAACCCACCCTCGAGAACTGCCGCAGTCCAACCCTGAGATTCGGCGAAGCTTTGGATCTCTCTCTTTCGTTTTGTCCGCGTCATCTTGTTGCTTGGCCAGCAACGCTCCAAATCACTCTCGAAAACAACGCAAAATGCTCGTTCTTCAAGCCGCGCCGCGACACGCTCAGCCAGAGTTTTCATGTCTCCATATTCGCTCCCGCTCGGGTTATGTCACTATCACCCAGCCGCGAGATTTTGTGATACCACCGAAGATGGATCGATCGCTCTCTCCTCGGAGGGAGGTCATCTTGCAGACGCCAACCGTTTCCGACTGTGGCTGCCATTGTTCGATCGTCGAACCAAGGAAGCCGTACGCCCTTGCTTGATGATACGCTCGTAGAGCCGCTCAATCTCCGCATTGTCCAGCGGTCTATGTTTCCCTCCATTTGTGGCGATGGAATCTGCTTCCCGTGCTGCGGGATAACTCTGCCATCTTCGTAGTGATGCCAAGATCGTGGCACGTTCCCTGTTCGTGAGCTTTAGCATTTGCTGTGCTCATTTAGATCAGGCCCACCGAAATGTCACGCAATTGTAACATAGCCAAGATGCGAATTTTATTTGCAGCGATTGGATTATTTTTAGTTTAATCCTACGAAGTCCAAAGGAGATCGTATGACCTCTACGAAATCGTGGTAGGCTTCAAACTCCGGAGTGGCCGAATCTACGCCGTAGGGACGGTTGCGAAACACCCCTGACATCCCCCGTCTTTGTACGCGTTCCTCGCGCGCGTATGACTGCATTAACGAAAGACTGTCCGTGTATAGCCCTCGCGCGTACGCGCGTAGGGGTTATTGCGAAAGACCCCCACGACTGCGTCACGGCTCTGGCGGGGGTAGGCCAGGCTGCGACAGGGTGTGCGCTTGCGAAGCAATCCTTTTTGATGCAACTCTCCCGCGCGTGGAGACTATAACGTAATCAGCGCGGCGGTGGCAACGACAAAAGCGCTAATGAGCAAAAAATCGCGTTTGTTGGGAAACAGTGCCCCTAACACGATGCCTACACCCAGCATCCGTTCTTCGATTAGCTTCGCTAGCGTTTCCATCGTTTCACTATTCGTTTAGCGAGCGAATTGCATGAGTTAGTTCGAGTTTGATTTGCCGGTTTACGCTTCATGTGTTTCGTAATCCGTACATATTTTGTGTATTACGTTATATGATTATACGCATATTATACGGAATATGAGAGTCAAAGTTTGCCGAGAATTTCTCCCTTCACAAGGGACAAATTGGCATCCTGCATCGGTTCAAGGACTTACGAAAGAGGTGACAGGCCGCCCTAGTTTGTGTCACGTCGAACGACAAAAGAAGCGAAAACACTACAGTGAATCAGGAGAGACAAATGCCAAAAAGAATCGTGAATATCCGGTTACGACCGGATCAGGACGAGCGAATCAAGGCAATCGTGGAGCGAAGTGCGAGCTTGGATACATCGAAGTTTTGTTCGCATGCCGTA
>JBEDUS010000403.1:0-7298 GCA_040414975.1 Candidatus Udaeobacter sp. | reverse complement strand
GCACGAGCAATGCTTCATTGCGAATTCGGTGAAAACCGCAGTTACGGTCGAAACACAAACGTAGCGCACTAGAGTTCCTGTGGCAGGCGTATCGCCTGCAAAGCTTTACGAGTGCGGCCGGCATGGCCGCCACTACAGATTTCTTTGCGTTGAATCTGCGTCAATCTGTGTTCATCTGTGCCGAAAATAAATGAGCAAGTCTCCCGACTCTCAATTCATGGAAAAAATCGTCAGTCTGTGCAAGCGGCGCGGTTTTATTTTCCAGTCAAGTGAGATCTACGGCGGGTTGAACGGTCTTTGGGATTACGGCCCGCTCGGCGTGGAGCTAAAGCGAAACCTAAAAAATTACTGGTGGCAAGTAACCGTGCATGAACGGGACGACGTCGTCGGGATGGATGGGTCGATTTTGACGCACCCTGCCGTGCTAAGGGCGTCGGGTCATGTTGAAGGATTTTCTGATCCGATGATTGATTGCCGGACTTGCAAAGCTCATTTGCGCGCGGACCAGCTCGTGGAGAAGAAAGGTGTTAAGCAGTGCCCAAATTGCGGCGGGAAAGATTTAACTGCGGCGCGCCAGTTCAACTTGATGTTCGAAACGCATGTGGGCGCCGCAACGGACGAAAGTTCCATCGCCTATCTGCGTCCTGAGACAGCTCAGTCGATTTTTGTTCAGTTCAAAAACATCCTTGAAGTATCACGGAAGAAACTGCCATTTGGCATTGCCCAGATTGGGAAAGCGTTTCGCAATGAAATTAACCCGCGCAACTTCACCTTCCGCTCACGCGAGTTCGAACAAATGGAACTCGAATACTTTTGCCGAGCGGAGCAGGGAATGGAATTGCTCGAATATTGGAAGCAAGAACGCCTGAGATTTTACGAGAATATTGGTATCCCGCGCAGGAAGCTTCATGTGCTAACAGTGCCCGAGGAGGAGCGCGCGTTTTATTCAAAGGGGACATACGACATCGAATACGATTTTCCATTTGGACGACAAGAGCTCGAGGGCGTGGCATATCGGACTGATTACGATTTGTCGCAGCATCAAAAGGCCACCGGAAAACCTCTCGAATATTTTGACGAGGAAACGAAACAACGGTTTGTGCCGCACGTTGTTGAGCCGAGCGCAGGTGTCGATCGTATAGTGTTGGCATTGATCTGTGAGGCATACTCAGAAGACCAGGCACCGGATGAAAAGGGGGAAATGGAGACGCGCATAGTGCTGCGCCTTCATCCGCGGATTGCTCCGGTTAAGTGCGGTGTATTCCCGCTTCTCAAGAACAATCCACAACTGGTCGCGAAAGCAAAAGAGATTGTCGGTCTGTTGCGGCCGCGGATGACTGTTTTCTATGATGAGAGCGGCGCGATCGGTCGCCGCTATCGGCGCCAGGACGAAATTGGGACCCCGTTCGGAGTGACAGTCGATTTTGAAACGCTTGGGGAAAAGGATGCCGCGCTGCGTGACACAGTCACATTGCGCGATCGCGATTCGATGAAACAAGAGCGTATCGCAATTCGAGACCTGGCGTCAATCTTACGCGATCGGCTCGCCTGATGGATCTTGCGCGGTTCCGCGAATATTGCCTGAGCAAATCTCACGTAACTGAGAGCACGCCATTCGGGCCGGATGTTCTCGTGTTCAAAGTCCGCGGTAAAATGTTCGCGCTTGCGGCGCTCGACGAAGTGCCGACCAGAGTGAACCTGAAATGCGACCCTGATTTGGCGCTAGACCTGCGCGATCGTTACGAGCAAGTCACACCGGGTTATCACATGAACAAGAGACACTGGAATACCGTCGAGATCGAGGGTGGCATTCCGGACGGCGAGCTGCGAAAGATGATCGACCACTCCTACGATCTCGTGGCCAAAAAACAGCCAAAACCTAGGGCAAAGTTTGCAGCTCGATCTCGCCGAAGCTCAGATGCAGCGCGTCGCGGGCGACGTTGAGAAAATTATCGGCTGCATCCGTGAGAGCGACCTGCAGCTCACCACGGTTTGACGGTGTCGCACGAAGTGATTGTCGCTCCAGCGTTTCTTCCACTGCGTGTGCACAGTTTTGCGCGGAATCAACGAGCATGATTTCGCGCTTGAGCGCTCGTGTGATCGCATCTGTGAGCAAGGGATAATGTGTACAACCAAGCACCAGGGTGTCGATTCCGTCAGCAACCATGGGTTGAAGATAACCCATGATCATTCGGTCCGTTACAACGTCGTCGAGCAGTCCTTCTTCGATTAAAGGCACAAGCAACGGACACGCGCGACTGCTTACACGCACATCGTTGTCACGCGCGCGAAGAGCTTTTTCGTACGCACCGCTGCGAATCGTTGCACGGGTTCCAATCACGCCGATGTGCCGGTTGCGCGTCGCCAGCAAAGCAGCTCGCGCTCCCGGCTCGATCACTCCGATCACGGGGACCGGAAATTTCTTCGTTAGCAGCGGCAGCGCAACCGATGAAACCGTGTTACACGCGACAACCAAAGTCTTCGCGTTTTTAAGCATCAGCATTCCTGCGAGTTCGACAGCATACCGCCGGACGGTTTCCGGGCTTTTCGGGCCGTAGGGGACGCGGGCGGTATCGCCGAGGTAAACAATATTTTCGTTTGGAAGCAAATCGCGCAGGGCCTTGACGACGGTAAGGCCGCCGATGCCGGAATCGAAAACACCAATGGGACGCGCGTCACTCATGCAGCGCGAAAACTCACCGCGGTTGCGACCTGCTGCAACTGTCGCTTCTCCCTTTCGAAGAGAGAGGGTAGGGCGAAGGTGCCGCTAAGTTGTGAGCGATCCCCCACCTCAGTCCTTTCCCTTGACCGAGGCAGAGGCGGACTCTGTTCATTCGGTGTGCACCGCCCATTTGCAAACCCGCTCCGGCTTTGGATGATTCATCGAAATGGCCGAGCTACCGAAGAGATACGATCCACCGTCGGTTGAACCGAAATGGTATCGGCGCTGGATGGAGAATCGCGACTTTGTTGCGAATCCGAATTCCGCGAAGCCGGCGTTCTCTATCGTGATGCCGCCGCCGAATATCACCGGCGTACTTACGCTCGGTCACGTGCTTAACGATACGATTCAAGATATTCTCGCACGCCGCGCGCGAATGCTGGGCTTTGAAGTGCTTTGGCTGCCCGGGATGGATCACGCCGGAATCGGGACGCAGACTGCGGTGGAGAAACATTTGCGGCGCACGGAAGACAAGACGCGACACGATCTCGGGCGAGAGGAATTCCTGCGACGCGTGTTGGAATGGCAGGACAAACATGGCGGCATCATCATCGAGCAGTTACAGCGTTTGGGCTGTTCCTGTGACTGGTCGCGTCAGCGCTACACGCTTGATGACGATTATGTTGCTGCTGTCCAAAATGTTTTTGCCGATCTGTACCGGAAGGGACTGATTTACCGCGGCCGGCGAATGATTAATTGGGATCCGGCTACGCAGACTGCGCTTTCAGATGAAGAGGTGATTTCCAAACCACAGAAGGGGAATCTTTATTTCGTTCGCTACGAAATTGTGGAAGAGCCCGGGCGTTTTTTAGAAATCGCAACGACTCGGCCGGAAACAATCATGGCCGACACCGGGATGGCGTTTCATCCAGGCGACAAGCGATACGCTGATCTTTTGGGTAAGCACGCGTGGCGTCCGCTCGCGCGCGAGAAAATTCCGATCATTGCCGATGAGGCAATCGATCCCGAATTCGGCACTGGCGTTTTGAAAGTAACGCCTGCGCATGACACCGTAGATTTCGAGATTGGCCAACGCCATGGGCTGCCAGTTGTCGACGTAATTCATCCTGATGGCCGCATCAATTGCCCAGCAGTTCCGGAATTGGATGGACTCGACCGGTTCGAAGCGCGAGAAAAAGCCGCACAGCTACTGCAGGCGAGGGGAGCGCTCGCGAAAACGGAGCCTTACGAAAACAATGTTGGGTTTAGCGATCGCAGCGATGTGCCGATTGAGCCGCGCATCAGTGAACAGTGGTTTCTGCATTATCCAAAAACAAAGGAGGCCCTGGCAGTGGTGCGCGAGCACCTGATCCGATTCTTTCCTCCACATTGGGAAAAAGTCTACGCCCAATGGCTGGAGAACATTCGCGATTGGTGCATCAGCCGGCAGGTGTGGTGGGGACACCGGATACCGGCTTGGTACCGGAAATCCCAAACTGTCGAGGCACGCGTGTCATCTGCGAACCAGGGGAATGCAGTCGACACGGCTGCCACTACAGAGAAAGAGGACATTCGTGTGCAGATCGAATCGCCGGGTGACGGGTGGGTGCAAGATCCAGATACACTCGATACCTGGTTTTCGTCGTGGTTATGGGCTTACGAAACCATGGATGAACAAACGCGGAAGAAGTTTTATCCGACGAGTGCGCTCGTGACGGCGCCCGACATCATTTTCTTCTGGGTGGCACGCATGATCATTGCGGGGTTGGAGTTCAAGCCGGGCAAATCAGACAGCGTCGAAGATAATATTGCCTTCGGTGATGTTTATTTTACGGGGCTCATTCGCGATAGGCTTGGTCGGAAGATGTCGAAATCCCTGGGCAATTCTCCGGATCCACTCGAATTGATTGAGAAGTATGGCGCTGACGGCCTGCGGTTTGGTCTGATGCGCATCGCCCCCAGAGGGCAGGACATTCGCTTCGATGAAAAGCAAATAGAAGAGGGCCGAAACTTCGCGACGAAACTTTGGAATGTTGCTCGTTTCCGGCAGATGCATGGCCCGAGCGAAGCTGCGCCAAAAATGGACAACCAGACGCTATCGATCTACGCGCTGGAACTGCTCGCGCGCTTAAACGAAACCATCGATGCAGTCGAGGCTGCTTACCGCGAATATCAATTCAACGCGGTCGCCCAACGCCTTTACGACTTTATCTGGAGCGATTATTGCGATTGGTTTGTTGAAGCTGCAAAACCCGAAATCTTCGGCGAAGACGAGATGAAGAAGAAATCTGCGTTGGCAGTGATGGATTTTGTCCTTTCTGCCACATTGCGATTGCTGCATCCATTCATGCCGCACGTCACCGAGGAGCTTTGGTTCCTGCTGGGACTTGGAAGCGCTTCGATTCAGTTTGCTCCGCCACCAGAAAAAGCCGCTTTGGATGGTGTTTCCGACCTTACGGGTAAACGCGAGCTCGTTTCGGCCATTTATCAAACGATACAGGCGGGGCGCAACCTGCGCGCAGAGTCCAAGCTTCCGTCGAACAGAAAGATATGGTTTATTTTACGCACTGATAATAAATTAATTTTGAATTACATTTCGACACTGGCGCGGTTATTGAACGCCCAACAAGTAGAGGTAGATCCCAAATATCAAGCTCAGGCCGGAAACCCGGTCGCGGTTACACCGTTAGGCGAGATCTTTTTGACGGTTGCCGCGGCCGACAGGGCAGGGGAAAAGCAGCGACTCGAAAAGGAAATCGCAAAGCTCGAAACCGAAGTGCGCGCCGCGGAGGCAAAATTGGAGAACAAGTCCTTCATCGATCGTGCTCCCTCAACCGTTGTTGAAGAGCATCGGCGGCGTCTGAAGGATTTTAGCGAGCAACTTGCAAAGTTGAAGCAGGCGCGCGAATCCCTGAATTAAAGATCACTTTCTGTTCATCGATCCTTGCGCCGCGCCTTTGAAAGAATTCCTTTAACTCGGGCGTGTAGAACGTTCCGTCATATTCTTGGTTTAGTTCGAGCCAGACGCGGCCGCGCGGCTTGAGATGTTTTGCCAGATCGTCCAAAAAGAATTCCCACTCTGGCACCTTCCAGAGATTACGCATTTTGTGGTTGTTGAAGCAAATCATGAAAGCCGTGACGAGATCGAATTTTTGTCCAAAATCGGGAAGAGGTTGGAAAGCTTCGATTTGCTGCACTATTCGGCGAACGCCGAGCAGTCGGGTAACTTCCCGAAACATGGCCAAACGGTCCATATCAAGGCCGAGCCCGGAATGACCAAGCAGTTGGGCTATGTAGAGGAAATATCCTGCGCCGCAGCCTAGATCGAGGATGCGCTTGGGGCGGGACAGATCGAGTTCGGTCTGGCGAATTCGCCGAATGTTGATTCCGATCCAACGGTCCAGATCGAGATATTTTGGCCAGTCCGCGCCGGGATTGGCCACCGTGTAACGCTTGCGAATCTGCGCGAAACCAACAGGATCGATTGTTTCAATGACCCGTTTCTTATTCAGCGGGAACCGGCCACCTCGGAGAAGCCTGAGCGTATGTTTCCGCGCGCTGGCCAGGCTCTGGCCATCTACAAGCTTTCGTATTTTATGTCGAAATCGCACCTGAAGATAGATCACACCTTCTAGCGGACCGCAACAATTTCAATTAAGCTGCAAACAGGAATGAGTCTCTGGAAAAAACTCATCTGGTTGGCCGTGGCCGCACTAGGAACATGGGCCGTCGCGATGCTGGCCTTATCTCGCGGCGAGCAAATCAGCGCGCTTTGGATCGTTGTGGCTGGACTTTGTGCGTTGTCCATCAGCTATCGTTTTTATAGCAAATGGCTGGCAACAAAAGTGCTGGTGCTCAATGACGAGCGCGCTACACCGGCGGTTCTGCAAAACGACAATAAGGACTATGTTCCAACGAACCGATGGATGGTTTTCGGGCATCACTTTGCGGCCATCGCTGGCCCGGGACCGCTGGTTGGTCCCGTACTTGCGGCGCAGTTCGGTTTTCTTCCTGGTACTCTGTGGATTTTGATCGGGGCAACCCTCGGCGGTGGCGTCCACGACATGATCATTCTGTTTGCCTCAATCCGCCGCGGCGGCAAAACGCTTGGCCAAATGGTACGAGAGGAAATCGGGCGAGGCGTTGGTCTGGTCGCTCTGGTGAGTGTTCTTGCGATCATGATTATTTTGCTGGCCGTTCTAGCGCTCGTTGTGGTGCAAGCGCTTGCCGAGAGTCCCTGGGGCGTTTTCACCATTGCGACAACGATTCCAATTGCGCTGATCATGGGAGCTGGATTGCGCACAGGCAAAGTGAATGTGATGGCGGTCACAATCTTTGGGTTACTTGGCCTCGCGTTTGGCGTGTGGGGCGGGCAATTCCTCGCGCATTTTCCCGCTATTGAGAGTTGGTTCCGTCACGACCAGAAATGGCTGGCGTGGGCGATCATGATTTATGGGCTTGCAGCGTCCATCCTGCCCGTGTGGATGCTGTTAACACCGCGCGATTACCTCAGCACGTTTTTGAAGCTAGGGACCGTTGCCATGCTTGCAGCTGCCGTTGTACTAATCAATCCGACATTACAAATGCCGGCGATTACGAAGTTCATCGACGGCAGCGGTCTTGTCTTTGCAGGTCC
>JBEDUS010000402.1:0-12445 GCA_040414975.1 Candidatus Udaeobacter sp. | reverse complement strand
CACGGCCCAGAAGCGCTTTGCCAACGGGCACGGAAAGCAGTCGGCCGGTTGTTTTGGCTTCGTCGCCTTCTTCAACCAGCGTGTTGTCGCCCATCAGAATGGCGCCGACTTCCGTTTCTTCGAGGTTTAATGCGAGACCGAATACTCCGTTTGGAAATTCGATCATCTCATTAAGCATGACGTCGCTCAGACCTTCAATGCGCGCGACTCCATCACCCGTTTCACGCACTATGCCGATGTTACTCTTAGTCGTCGATGTTTTTAGCCCTTCAATTTTCGTCTCGATCTCTTCAAGTATGCTGCTCATGATTTTGCCTTGTTTAAAGTTCTTGTTGAAGACGTTCGAGGCGATTGCGCACGGTGCCGTCCCAGACATCGCTGCCCACACGAATACGCATACCGCCCAAGAGCTCCGGGTTCACGACGAACTCGGTCGTCAGGTCCCTGCCATATTTCTTTTTAAGATTAGTAACCAGCTCCGAACTCGTCGCGGAATCCACTTCACTCGCTGACTCAACTCTGGCCAGCCGCTTTTCAAATTCGAGGCGAAGCAGACGTCTGTAATTTTTCAGGACATCAATGTAACGACGCGGTTTTTTTGCAATGATCGAGTCGACCAGCGACGCAATTTTCCCCTGGTCGAGTTGGCCGTCCGTAAAGCTTGCCCGAAGCATTTCACGCGAGAGCTGGCGAATTTCCCTATTGATTTTCATGGGGCTAGCTGACGCGCTGCTTCCTCCTGCAAGCGCTTTTGATCTTCCGGCGTAAGGACCTTGTCTGTGACCTTTGCAGTGGTATCAACCACAAGCCGTCCAAGCTCGCGCTTTAAGGACTCCATTGTACGCTCGTGCTCAATTGCGCTCGCCTCGCGTGCCTTGGCAATGATTTGCTCGGCAGCCGCGATCGCTTCCTGTTGCTTCCGCTCGGACAGATGCGCGGCGCCTTCGCGCGCTTCATCGATCATCTTCTGCGCGTCCGCGTTTGCTTTTGTTAGAATCTCCTGGTAACGCTTGTCCGCTTCGGCCAGTTCCTTCTTAATTTTCTCGGCGTTGATCTGGCCCTCCTCGATCTTGCGCCGGCGCTCCTCGAGCACGGCAAGGATCGGTTTGTAAGCGAAGCGTTGCAAAAGGAATGCAACGATGCTGAAGCTAATGACCTGCGACAAAAACAACTTCCAATTCCAGCCGAATGTTTCAGCTGTTTCGCGGAAGATATTGGCCACGCCTCCGCTACTGGCGACACTTATCAGGTTCATAAACTAGGTTTCGGGTGCAACATCGATTGCCTCCCGGGTGAAAATTAATGAACGAGATACAGCGCGTAGAACACGATCGCCTCGGTCAACGCGATGGCAAGAATTCCATGCACGAGCACCTGCGTGAACGCACCGGGATTGCGACCGACCGCGCTCGTCATTCCCAGGCCGGTTAGGCCGATTCCGATTCCGACGCCCATCGCGGCAAGCCCGACGTGAATGCTTCCGCCCATTTCTGCTAGTATTGGTAGTATCATATTTTTATTAGTTGGTTTTGCGATCTCATCACGAGATCGTCAAAATCAGTGCGCATGCTCCGGTCCCTCTTGGTGTTCTGCAATTAACATTGTGAAGACCGCAGTCAGCAGCATAAAAACGAGCGCCTGCACAAATCCCACGAGTATTTCGAGGAAATAAAACGGAATTGGCAGGATCGGCGAAAGCCACGGGGTCATCGTGGACATTGCCTCGAGAATGCTTTCGCCGGCATAAATATTTCCGAACAGCCGAAAACTGAGAGCAACTGGTCGAAATATAATCGAGATCACCTCGAGCCAGCCAACTGCGAAAAAAATGACAACCATGAGGACCTTGACGATTCCGGTCGTCTCACCTTTTGGGCCAAACAATTCTTTCAAGAACCCTCCCACACCGTTGGCCTGAATCGCCCAAACAAACCACATCACGAAAAATATGGCCGACATTGCGGTCGTCATATTCAGGTCCGCGTTGCCACCGCGCAGCAACGGCCGATCGACATGGAAATTTCCCGACCCGTCGTAGTGACCCCAGCCGATTGTTCCGATTCCTGGAATTAATCCAAGCCAGTTCACGAACAGAATAAAAATGAAAATTGTGGCATAAAACCAAAATCCTTTTTTCACGAGGTCACGGCCAATGATGTTTTCCAAAAAATTGTACAAACCCTCGACTAACCACTCCCAAAAATTTTGCCGGAAGCCTGGAATTGGCTTGGGATTGAGCATAGCGGTTTGCGCAAGAATGATAAGACCGGCAGCCACAATCCAGGTCACCAGCATTGAGTTTGTGATTCCGAAGCCGCCGAACTGAACAAGCATCTGCGGCTTTAACGAGACGCCCTCGTGCTCAGGCGCGCCCGCTTCAGCTGCAAACGCCGATGTGGCAAGCATTGCGCTGGAGCCCAACGCTAGGATCGACATCAGTAAACAACGATTGCGCATTTTTGTAAGCACAGCTGTAGCCAGCATCGGTGACACCAGCCCGCCGAGGTCATCCGCCTTTGTCCCACACTTGCCAAACTACGGCGAAAAAGCCGCCCCGGCTACAACTTGAACGCGCATATCAAAGCGCTTTTTTTCCCGATGACAAACAAAATTCTTAGGCTGCGGCGTTATTTCGCCGGCAACCCCTCGGCAAACCGTGGGGCAAGCTGCGCCACCGGTTTCGATTTCACCGGCTCAGAGGCGCCATTCAGGCTAATCGCTTCTTCGTAGAACGATTCCAGTTGGTCGATTTGAGAGTCCTGCTCGAACCGTTCAACCACGGTAGAGCGCGCACGTGCTCCCATCTGCGTTAACAAGTCCGGCGAACACGCTATGAGGTGCATGGCGTTTGCTAATCCGACGTGATCTTCCTCAGCCACCAGAAACCCGGTCTGCCCATGATCGACCGCTTCAGGGATCCCGCCGTGACGCGTCGCAACCACAGGCAATCCGGTCGCCATCGCTTCCAAGACCGAGTTTGGCACGCCTTCCTGGTCTTGATTCGCGGATATTTCGCTCGGGTGCAAAAACACATGCGAACTTGCGTAAAGCTCGAGCAGTTTCTGTTGCGACAGAAATCCAACAAAATGTACGTCTCTAAGAATCCCCAATCCATCGGCGAGCATCTCCAGCTCTGGTTGGAGAGGTCCTTTGCCAGCAATATAAAATTCCGCTCTGGGATTGTCTTTCTTAAAAATCGCAAAAGCGCGCAAGCTCGTCGCGACGCCCTTTTTCGGAATCAACCGGCACGCTTGAACGACTCTCCATTTTCCGTCGCGCGGCGGTTTCCTGTCCACGAAGGGAAATTCATCGAGTGGAATCCCTGTGCGATTGACCCGAAGCTTTTCCGGCGGACAACCCAAGTGGGTCAATCGGTCAACCAGCGATTGCGAACGCGCAAACACCAGCGGGACTGCATTGAAAAGACGCCGTAACTTCGCCGGGTAATCTTTAATGTCTTTTTTGTGAGCGACATCTGCGCCATGGAAAGACACAACGCACGGCTTGTCCCATTGCTCGATAAAAGGGAGCAGGTGCACCCCGGTATGACCAAAATAGATATGCATCAGATCTGCACCATGCCGCTCCAACAGCGAATCAAGTGTCTGATATTCGCCCCGATAGACGATCGGGGGGCGGCGCTCCACGAACTTCAGCCAACCGTGCACGAGCAGGTTTGTGCGCCGTTTTGGAATAACTTCGATATCGGCGAACGGGAATCGCTCCGCATTCTGGACTTCCTTTGTAACGACGAAGGTATCGACTCCGCGCAGCGCTTTGACCTGCCGGTAAATATGTAACATCTCCGGCTTCAAGAAGCTGGAGCAATAGCTTGCTACGACCCGCCTGCCCATAAAACAGCGGCAAGTTTCGCTAGAGAATTTCGGCTTGTCCACCTTTAATTGGGGAAGGAAATGTCCCGGTCGTGTGTCATATTTTTCCCGACAACGTCTCCTTTAGCGCATCGATCCCCTCGCCTTTCGCGGCCGAGATTGGCAGGATACTAATCTTGGGAAACCTCTCTCGAAGTGTTTTCAGATTCTCGGTCGCGTTCGGCAAATCCATCTTGTTCGCCGCAACTAACCATGGGCGCGATGAAAGGATCGGATCGTACAAATCGATCTCCTGTCGAAGCTTCTGTAAATCCTCAACCGGATTGCGTCCTTCGCTTCCAGCGGCATCGACCACGAAGATCAAAATGGGGCAGCGTGTGATATGGCGCAAGAATTCATGACCCAGGCCAAGTCCCCGATGTGCTCCTTCAATCAAACCGGGAACGTCTGCGATCGCGGCTTGACGATAACCTGGCAGCTCCATCACGCCGACAACCGGATGCAAAGTCGTGAACGGGTATGGAGCAACCTTTGGCCGCGCAGCGGAAATTTTCCTCAACAATGTCGATTTACCCGCATTCGGATAACCGACCAATCCTGCGTCGGCAATCGTTCGCAGCTCCAATATGAAATATCCCTGCTCGCCTTCTTCGCCGTCGGTGTACTGGCGCGGCACGCGATTACGCGAGCTCTTGAAATGCACATTGCCCTTCCCGCCTTGCCCGCCGCGGCAAAGCACCAATTCCTGTCCGTCGCGGGTGAGGTCAACGACCAGCTCCATTGCGGATTGCAGATTGCGGTTTGCCAATTGAGCTGAGTTGAGCGTTGCCGGTGGCGCGTTGGGCGTTGGACGTTGACTCTCCTCAGCGGTCCAAACGATTGTGCCAACTGGAACTTTCACGATCTTGTTCGCGCCGGCTCTACCCGCCATTTTCTTCCCTTTGCCGTGGCTGCCGTTTTTCGCTTTGATAATCGGCTCATAAAAGAGATTAGCTAAATTATCGACGTGCTGGTCCGCACGTAGAATCACGTCGCCACCACGTCCACCATCGCCACCGTCCGGTCCGCCTTTCGGCACAAACTTTTCTCGCCGAAAGCTCACACAGCCGCGTCCGCCCTTCCCAGCTTGGGCAAAAACTTTGATCCGATCGACGAACATGGCGCCCCAAGTTGCCATTAGCACCAACGGGTGTCATCCGGAGCGAGGAAAGGGACCCCACCCACACTCCTAAACCACGCGGTTTAGCTTACGCAGTCCAAAACAGGCCTGAGACCTTCGCTTCGATGTAATGACATCACAGTTCAATTGCTTACGAGGAGCTTAATGGCAAACAACCCTCACCGGCGACTTCGTCGTCCGCTCTCCCCGACTAGGGGGAGCTGATTGAGGTAAGAGTCGCGCCGGGCTAGATGCAGACGGACGGGTCTCGGACTCGCCCATGCCCCAAAACTGATGCGACCAACGAATATTGCAGGATTTTTTTGCCTTCGTTGCGGGAGCCCGTTCAACGGAACTGCGTTTTGAGCGTCTAATCCGCATTAAGTAACTCGCAGTATTCGTTTTCCTCAGCAAAATCATGAAATCATTTTCCCCTATCGTCGTCGCGCTCTTGGGAGCGTTTAGTTTGCAGGCACAGCCAGAGCTCTCCACACAGCCCGGCCAAAGCTCCCCGCCAGTCAACCAGAATCCGCCGCCGCTGGACCCAAAGAATATCGATACATCCATGAAACCGCAGGATGATTTTTATCTTTACGCGAATGGCGGCTGGCTAAAACGGAATCCTGTGCCGCCGGAGTATGCGCGCTGGGGTAGCCTGGAGCAATTAAGCGAAAAAAATACTGATGCGCTGCACAAAATCGCAGAGAAGGCTGCGAATGCTCATGCCGATGCCAAAACGTCACCGGAAGTCCAAAAAGTGGGCGATTTCTACGCCAGTGGCATGGATGAAAAAACAATCGAAGCTGAGCGAATCAAACCGCTCGAAAACGAGCTAAAGCGCATCGATGCAATCAAAGATCGCGCCGATTTGCTCAAAGCGATCGCACGACTGCACATGCTTGGCGTTAATGCATTTTTTGATTTTGGTTCCGGGCAGGATGCAAAAGCCAGCAATCGTGAGATTGCGCAGGCCCATCAAGGCGGACTCGGTCTTCCCGATCGGGACTACTACACCAAGACGGATGAGGACTCGAAAAAGAAACGTGCCGCGTATGTGCAGCATGTGACGAAAATGCTGACGTTGCTCGGCGAGGCGCCGGGCAAAGCCGCCGAGGACGCGAAAAAGATCATGGCCCTGGAGACCTCTCTTGCCAAAGCATCCCGGACCCGAGTGGAGCTGCGTGATCCGCAAAAGAACTACAACAAAATGACCCAGGGCGATCTGCAAAAACTTACTCCCGACTGGAATTGGGCCGATTACTTTAAAGCCATCAATCTCGCCGAGCCCGGCGACATCAACGTGGGTCAACCCGAGTTCTTCACGTCGGCCAATACAATCTTCACCAAGACGCCGATCGACGATTGGAAAACCTATCTGCGCTGGCACTTAATCAATGATGCAGCCGAGGATCTGTCGAAGGATTTTGTAACCGAAGATTTTAATTTCAATCAGGGCGTTCTGCGCGGGACAAAGGAAATCAAGCCGCGCTGGAAACGCGTCGTTGCTTCTACCGATGGAGCGTTAGGTGAAGCGCTCGGCAAGCTCTATGTTGCGGAGTACTTCCCGCCTGAGGCGAAGGCTCGCGCGCTGGAAATGATCAACAATCTCAAGGCTGCGCTGGCCGATCGGATCAAGACTCTTGACTGGATGGATGAGCCGACCAAGCAGGAAGCGCTCAAGAAACTCGCCGCCATGAACATTAAGATTGGTTACCCCGATAAATGGCGCGACTACTCACAGCTCAACATCGACAGAGGCCCGTACGTTTCGAATACCATGCGCGCTGCGAATTTTGAGGTTAATCGCGAGCTTAAGAAGATCGGCAAAGCCGTCGACCGTACAGAATGGGGAATGACCCCGCCAACAGTGAATGCGTATTACAACCCGCAGATGAACGAAATTGTGTTCCCGGCCGGGATTTTACAGCCGCCGTTTTTCGACGCGAAAGCTGATGACGCTGTGAATTACGGAGGTATGGGTGCAGTAATTGGGCACGAGATGACACACGGCTTTGACGATCGGGGCCGGCAATTCGATGCGGCTGGAAATTTGCGCGATTGGTGGTCGCCGGGGTCAGCCGCACAATTCAAGGAACGCTCCCAAGCTGTCGTAAAACAGTATTCCGAGTATGAGCCGCTTCCTGGGGTGCACATCAATGGCGAATTGACTCAGGGCGAAAACATCGCAGACATCGGTGGCCTCAAGCTCGCTTATGCTGCGCTGCAAAAAGCGCTCGATAAAAATCCGCAGGCGCGCGAACAAAAAATTGATGGATTCACGCCTGAACAGCGCTTTTTCCTTGGTTGGGCCCAGGTGTGGCGGGCAAATCAGCGCGAAGACGATTTGCGTCTGCGCCTAAACACCGACCCGCATTCACCGACCCATTACCGGTGCAACGCCCCAATATCGAACATGCCGGAATTTCAGCACGCGTTCAATATTTCCGACGGTTCGCCCATGGTTAGGCCTGCCGACAAGAGGGTGAACATTTGGTAGGTTGGAAGCGCGCGTATCTGATCTGTAGTGGCAGCCGTGTCGGCTGCTAGCCCAGGATGATGCAGGCGACACGCCTGCCGCTACAGTTAGAACGACCATCGCTTTGGACGTCGTTCCCTAGTGCGCCTTCTTGCCATCCAGGCAAAGTCGAGCGATCTCTGGAATTCTCAGCGCGCTATTCTTTTGCCACCTTCCCACCCCACGAGAGTATCTTTGCTTTCGTCCCGGCGGCTTCGGCTTCCTTAATGTTCCCTGCGCGATTGTAAAACAGTGACAAACTTGTCCACCCGATTTGATCGTTAGGCCGAAGTTCGACGGCTCTCTTTCCCGCTTCGATTGCCTCGTTAAAGCGCCCGAGTTTCATCAGCGCCATACCAAGCGCATGCCAGCCGTCAAAGAAATCGGGCGCAATCTGCACACAACGTTTGTACTTTTCCACAGCGCTTTGCAGATCGCCGACGGCCAGATCACCGTTCGCCTCATCAAAGATTTCGTCGGCCGTTTGTTCCATCGACATCGTTAGTACGCCCGCCGACGCACGGCGGTCGCTACGTCTTCAGCCTTTAGTATATTGGATACCCGCCTCTTGTCCCCGATCGTGCAGCCATTCCATCAAAACGATTCGCCGTTTGTTATCGAGGAGCCTTTTCTCGAATTCCACCTTCTTCTCAGAAGCGTTCGCGTCGGCTAAGGGTTCCTGTTTCTCCAAAATCGCAACAAATCCATTTTCACCGGCCGGGAAAAAATCGCTGATCTCGCCTGGCTTCAGAAACGCTACGGCCTGTTTAATGAAAGGAAGATCAGATGGTTCGTTCTTTTTCTGTTCTTTGTCTTTCGATTCGGGCTTCTCCTCATCGATTATTGAAAATGGCTGGATCTTCTCGGTTTTCCCACCGGCTTTTTGGATCGCCGCTTCAAGTGGTTGTCCGGACTGCTTCGCTTCGCGCAATTGCTGGACGACCTCCGCAGCTTTCGTTGACATCAATTCGGGCGCTTTCGATTTCTTGATCGTCTCCACGATTTTCGGTTTCGCTTCTTCGAGAGTGAGCGGACGCGCTTCAGTAATTTTCGCGAGATGCAAAATATAATATCCATCCGCGACCTGAATCGGATCGCTGTTCGGCTCTTGCGCGGAAAGCTTGAAAGCTGCAGTGCCAAGTGCCGGGTCGACCTTCAGCTGCGGATCAGGCTCTGCTTTGGTAAATTCGCCCGTCTCGTGTACCGGCAACTGGAATTTCGCAGCGGCCTGCTTGAAATCCGCCCCTTTCTCTAACAGCGCCTGCGTGAAATCGGTCGCGCGGTCGGAGAGCTTTTGCAAAACCTCGATGCGTTCTTTCCCTGTTAATTTCTTTTCCTCATCAGTGAGCGCGAGGCTGACAAACTCCACCTTGCGTTTTTCATCAGCTTTAAGCTCCGCCTTATGGGCATCGTAGTGTTTTTTTATGTCTTCATCGCTGACTGTAATGTCCTTAGCAAAGTCAGCGGACTGAAATCGAATAACGGTCACAAACAATTTGTCATAACCGCGCTGAAAATTTTCGTCGAGCTCGCCTTGGGGAACGGTAACACCAGCGGCTAAAAGCTTTTGGATTTGATTCAACGACAGCTGGTCGCGAACCAGTTGCTCGATGTGCTCTTCATTAAGACCCATCGGTGCCAGCGCATTCTGGGAGAAATCAGTAAACTTTTTCATATCGAACCCGGAGTCGCCTTGAAACGCCGGCAACGTCCGCACCACATCGGCGATCTCAGCGTAACCCGGCCTGATACCAAGCCGAGCCGCTTCGTGTCGAAGGACCACCAGATTAACAACAAATTGGGCGGCAGCCTGGTTCGGGTTCATGCCGGCCCCGGCCGTCAACGTCTGCACAAAATCAGTCATACCGAGGGCCTGCGCCAGAGTGAGCAAACGCGCCATCTGCTGCGCCTCCAACATCGAAACGTTCCGATCGTAAATCCGAGCAAAGCGATCGGCGCGCATCGCACCGTAGTCCGGCCTTTGTACGAAATAGAAGATGAACGGAATCGCCAGAATCGCGATCACAATCATCAGCCAGTCCCGGTGCTTGCGCAGTAACTTCATCATAGCGGAGACAATTGTAGGGGCGGCTGTCCTCAGCCGCAAATCTGTAGCCGCCGATCTTTGAGCAGCGCGTTACGCGCCGACGTATGCAATGTCACCGCCACGCTTCGCACAGCGAAGCAGCTACAGGCCGTTTGCTATTTCTTGAATCATTTTCCAAGCCCTGCGCAAATGATCCTCAGTCGTAAGCACGTTACCCAAACCAATTCGCATCACTGTTCGGCCCCGCAATTTCGTTTGGGTTAGATAGGCACGGCCACTTGCATTGATCTTTTCCACGATATCGCTGTTTAGCTCGTCGATTTCTTCTTCCGTTGTAGCCGGGGGTGTTGACCCCGGCCCGGGCCCGGCGTCAATGACGCCGGTTACGGGCCCCGCAAAACGAAAACAAACGACCCCCATACTGACCGGCGCCGCAAGCTCGAAGCGATCGTCACTTTTGATCCACTCTCCTAAAACATTCGCGAGCCGCACAAATTCACGAAGCCGAGCGGCCATTCCTTCGCGGCCAAAGCTCCGAAAGATCACCCACGCCTTTAACGCGCGAAACCGGCGGCCGAGTTGGATGCCGTAATCCATGTAATTTTTCTGCGCCTCGACCGTATCGCCGCGCAAATATTCAGGTACAAGGGTAAACACACGCCGCAGTCTTTGGAGGTCACGCACGTAAAGCACGCTGAAATCGAGCGGGACAAAGAGAGTTTTATGTGGATTCACGACAACGGAGTCCGCTTCGCCCCAGCCCTTGGTCAGCCACTTGTTCTCTGGCAGAATCGCAAAGCCCGCACCGTAAGCGCCGTCGATGTGAAGCCACATCTTATTTTCGCGGCAAATTCTGGCGATCTCACGAACAGGATCCACGCTCGCTGTAGAAGTTGTGCCAACTGTCGCAATCACGGCCAACGGCCTGAGGCTCTCACGAAGGTCGCGCGCGATCATTTCGCGCAGCGCGCTCGGATCCATACAAAAGTGCGCGTCGATTGGAACGCGTTGCACGTTTTCTTCACCCAGGCCAAGCGCGATCGCTGCTTTTTCAGCCGAGCTGTGCGCTTGCTCAGAAGCATAAATACGAAACACTGGAGTGCGTGCGCCAACCAATCCACGCTTCCGAACTGATGGCACAGCCTCCTCGCGCGCCACCGCCAGAGCGTGCATCACGCCAACGGACGCCGTGTCATACACGACGCCTCCAAACTCTTGCGGCAAATGCATCCACTGCCGGATCCAATCGACCATCAGTGTTTCCAGTTCGGTCGCAGCCGGACATGTGCGCCATGTCATCGCGTTCACGTTGAGCGGCGCCGTGATAATTTCGCCGAGAATTGCAGGAGCAGTCGTCGTCCAACCAAAGTAACCAAGAAACATCGGATGACTCCAATGCACCATGCCTGGAACGATAAACCGATCGACATCGCTGAGAATTTTCTCAAATGACTCGCCCTCCTCGGGCGGCTTAGCGGGCAGTGCCGCGAGAATCGCGCCCGGTCCCGCGACTGCGGGATTAGGCGCAACTTTCAGCAACCCCAGATTTTGCCGAAAATCTGCGATCCAATCCGCCAGCTCATGCAACTCTTTGCGGAATTCCTCAGGTGAAGTATCACCAAGGCTTGGTTGTGAATCCTGCATCGCTCAATCTAATTAACACTTTGCTTTAGCAGTGTCCTAGCGAGTAACAAGGTGCGCGATCAAAACGCAAAGCCGAAGCTGAAATGAAACGCGCCGAAATCTTCGTCGGGCCGCGGGTCGGGATTAATACCGTAATCGAGACGAATCGGACCGACGGGCAGCTTGTAGCGCAAGCCTGCGCCGACCGCATACCGCATATCGTTCAGTCCAATATCTTCCGAAGTGGGCAAAAGATTGCCGGCATCAAAAAATACGGCCCCCTGCAATTCTCCCAGGATCGGAAATGTATATTCGGTATTAAACACAGTGAAGAATTCGCCACCGACGGGATGACCATGATTATCGTGCGGCCCTAGATCGCGTTCACCAAAACTGCGTACCGTTGTAGCCCCGCCATTAAAAAAGCGTTCGTCGATGGGAATGGCAGTCGCTTCGTCAGCGCCGCTGGAAGTAAGCGAATGAATAATGCCGACGCGAGCGCCGAATGCGATCGATGACTGATGAAACCAGCGCTGAAAAGGCGTGCCTGCGGATTGGTCTTCCACCACACCGGGCGTGAGCGACTTTGGTCCAAAAGGAAGATAGTACCCAACCCGCATCGTCCCCCGGACATACTGGATATCGCTGCCAAACGCATTAGAAGCCACGTCCAGTGTATTACCGATGAGAAACCCTCTGGGATTCACCAGCGGACTTTCGCGAAAATCCAGAGTGTTGGTGAGTCCAATTGTGTTCACAAAATAGTTTGTCGTGTCCCCAAGGAGAAATGCCGGCTTGATCTGGGAGTCGGTGATTTTCACATGACGAACAGCGAGAACCAGGCCTGCCTCGTCGTATTTCGTAATTTTGCGAGTGAGTTCGAATCGTCCGCCTAATTCGAATTTTGTGTAGCCATCGTAATCAAAAGTAAAAGCGTTCAGCCGCGCTCTGAAGAAAAAATCCGTATCCAGAAAAAAAGGATCCTCATACAGAATCTCACCTTTATAGCTCCGCTGCGAAACCTCGATCGATGCGGTGAGCGGGCGGCCGTAACCGAACAAGTCGCGATCGCCAATCTGCATACCTGCAAGCGCGCCTTCGTACGTATCGAATCCGACCCAAAAACCAAATTCCTTGCTCTTTGCTTCCTCGGCTGAGATGTCGAGCCGCAACAGATGGCCATCGACAGGGACCGGCTTGATTTGCAGCAGATTAAAAAGCCCTGTCTTCATCAGCGTGCGAAATCGCTCATCGAGGAGATCCGGGCT
>JBEDUS010000401.1:0-8338 GCA_040414975.1 Candidatus Udaeobacter sp. | reverse complement strand
AGGATAAGCGCTGAAAGCATCTAAGCGCCAAGCCTATCCCAAGATGAGATCTCCCTGAAGGGTCGTGGCAGACCACCACGTTGATAGGCTCCGGGTGTAAGCACAGCAATGTGCTCAGCTCAGGAGTACTAATAACCCGTTCGGCTTGATCTTTTACTTTTCTGTTAACCCGTTCCGCGAATTGCGGAGCGGCAAACAGAAGAGATTAAAGATCTCAAAACAAAACTCAGATAAAAGTTGAAGCGTCGGCTGTTCCCAGCCGAAATGAAAACCTGTATGTAGATGCCAGAGTATCGGCAGTTCTTTGAAAGCTTACGTGTCTCCAGAGTACGACGTCGCGCTTGCGTCGCTGCGGAAGCAGCGAAACCGCCCGTGCGGTTCCGCACTCTGGTGACCCTAGCGCAGTGGATCCACCCGTTCCCATTCCGAACACGGAAGTGAAACGCTGCAGCGCCGATGGTAGTACGGCGATAGGCCGTGCGAGAGTAGGACGTCGCCAGAACTAAAAGCCCCACAGGGTTCATCTCGGTGGGGTTTTTATGTTCCTGCATTCTACGTTCTATTCGAGCAGAGAACCGACCGGCGGGAACGTTTTCAACAGATGCCCGCATGGGTGCTCAAGTCGCGCTCGAAAGAGCAGAATCAATTCCTACGCGAAATTACCCGAAGTTTTCAACGTTAGAAATTAGATGGTGATTCAGGCCGAAGAAGCCTGAATGAGCAGAAGCGAGCAAGAGTCGAGTGTAATCCACTGCGCCATTCGCCATATTGAACGCCGCGCGTTCATGCGCTAAGACAAGGATTACATCAATCGAAAGGTTTCTATGCTGACAAGTCAAAAGGTTATTGACGCCATTAACGAACAGATCGGATACGAATTCAGTGCAGAGCTGCAGTATTATGCCATCGCCGCGCATTTTGCGACGGAAGCGTTGCCGCAGTTGTCCCAGCATTTTTTCAGACAGGCCGAAGAGGAAAAAGGACACGCGCTGCGGTTCATCAAATACGTGGTCGACGCCGGCGGACGAGTAGTAATCCCTGCGATTGACGCGCCGAAAGCAAGGTTTAAGACCGCTCGGGACGCTGTGAAGCTTTCCCTCGACCAGGAGATTCACGTTACCAATCAAATCAATGGCCTTGTCGAACTCGCGCGAAAAGAGAATGACTACATCACGATTAATTTTTTGCAGTGGTTCCTAACCGAACAGCTAGAAGAAGTGTCTTCAATGGATAATCTGCTCAAGATCATCGAACGGGCTGGAAACGATCTTCTCCAAGCGGATGAATACCTCGCGCGCGTTGGCGTGCGAGCGATACCCGAGTCACCGAAGGAGTAGCGGTCAGGGAAATAATCAGAGACGTCTCGACTTCGCTCGAAATGACAAACAATCGCGACGGATCCGTTTGACTGTCGCTCAGACCAAGGATGTTGCGTCCATTTTACGGCTGAAACTCCGAAAGCCGTTACCGAACAAACACCCGCTGCGAAGGAAAGCAGCCGGGGCAGCCACCTACAGGCCCCTAACGCAGATCAACTTCATCCATCGTAAGCTCCTTACGATGCCGCGAATTCACTAAAATATAATTAGAGATTTGAACTCTTTCGTTTTGCCACTCTTCCGCCGCTACCTCGCCGCTCTAACTGTCCATGGCGCTCGCCCCGCTTGCTCAATTCTCCACTTCAGTCGAAATGACCGTACGACCAGATGAGCTTCAAGGATCATTTTTCGAAGCAAGCAGAGGATTATGCAAAGTTTCGGCCGCGGTACTCGCCTGAATTATTCAATTATCTAGGAAGCATCGCTCCGAGTCGTCAGCTCGCCTGGGATTGCGGCACGGGAAACGGGCAAGCTGCAGTCGGATTGGCACCGGTTTTCGATCATGTCGTCGCAACCGATGCAAGTGAGAAGCAGATCGCTAACGCGCAACCGCACGAGAGAGTCGAGTATTGCGTCGCACCGGCAGAAAGCAGCGGTCTCAAGTCGTCGATGATGGATCTGATCGTGGTTGCGCAGGCGTTGCACTGGTTCGACCTGAACCGCTTTTACGCCGAAGCGCAGCGAGTATTGAAGGTTAAAGGCGTCCTAGCTGCATCAGCTTACAACTTGTTACACGTCGAACCAGCAATCGACGAGGTCGTGAATCGATACTACTATGAGGTTGTTGGATCCTTTTGGCCGCCAGAGCGTAAGCTCATTGAACAGTTCGCCGATCTCCCCTTCCCGTTTGATGAGATTGATGCGCCAAAATTTGAAATGACAGCATCGTGGAATCTCGATCATCTGGTCGGCTACCTTCGAACCTGGTCCTCGACCCAGCGATTCATCGCGGCGATGGGCGGCGATCCATTGGACCAGATAAACGATGAGCTTCACAGCGTATGGCCAGATTCCAAGCAAACACGCAAAGTTATTTGGTCGCTAACCTTGCGCGTAGGAATAAAGTCAGGGAGCAGCGGTCTCCAGTCTGCCGAGTAAAAAGTAAGGCTCCGCGCAGAACGCTCGATACAAGCGCACGGGAGATGCCAGCCAGGCAGAATGAACCTCCAACGCTCAATGCTCGATGCAGAAAAACCGAGATGCCTTCCAGCCTTTGGATGAAGCTATGGCGGAGGAGGCGACTCAACTCCACGTAATAAGAGCCGCGTAGCGCAAAGCACCTTTTTCACGCGGCGGACTGGCGACCGCCGCTCCCTCGGGAACGACGCCCCTGCGCGAAAACGCTTGAATAGAACGGCCACACAGCGGTCTAATCGGTGACTATGAACATGAAAGCAGCACTTAGTTTATTCGCAGCAGCGAGCCTGGCGCTCAGCAACGCAGCTTTTGCCGCGGGGGCAAAGACGTATCAGGTAACAGGACCCGTCCTGGAAGTAACGGACACGATGATTGCGGTCCAAAAAGGGAAGGACCGCTGGGAAATCAACCGTGATGCCAACACCAAGGTCACGGGCGACCTTAAGGTTGGCGAAAAGGTGACTATCACCTATACAATGTCAGCCACAGATGTGGAAGTGAAGGCAGGCAAGGGTACCAAGGGAGGCACCAGCCCGGCCGGTGAGCCTAAGAAAAAATAATAAAGCACGGTTCAAATCGCCGGGTATGGATAACGTATCCGGCGATTTCTTATTGTAGAGGCGCTTGTTCCAACCACTTGCTCTGATTCGGTGCTTGGCACAAGCACCGCTACACTATCGTTGCCGGTCGTTGCCGCCGAGGATTCCTCCCAGAATTCCGCGAGCGATCTGCCGGCCAATTTGGCAAAGAGCAAGTGCGCTTCGTCAAAAAAGAAAACCAGCTTCGGTTTTTCTGGATCGCCAATTGCTGGAAGCTTCTCAAACAACTCCGACAGCATCCAAAGCAGAAATGTCGCGTAAACTTTAGGCGATTTTTGCATCAGCTTGTCCGCGGCCAGAATGTTCACCATCCCTTTGCTGCCTTGCGTTTGAATCAAATCCTCGAGGTTAAGTGCGGGTTCGCCGAAAAACTTGTCGCCGCCTTGCGATTCGAGAACCAGGAGGTTGCGTTGGATCGCTCCGGCGCTGGCTGCCGAGATATTTCCGAACTGTGTTTTGAATTGATCGGCATTGTCCGCCACGTACTGCAACATCGCGCGGATCCTTGAGATCGAGAAGAAGCAACCCGTTTTCGTCGGCAATCTTGAACACCATATTGAGCGTAACCGTTTTCCCCGTGCCTGTGGCGCCAGCAATCAAAGCATGGCGGTTTGCCATGTTTGGCAGTAGAAAGATTTATTTCTTCGACTGAGCGACGAGGATGAGCTCGGCCATCGTAGTAATGGTAAAGCCGGCCGAGTTGGGAGCAAACATCGAACGCATAAGCACGACCACGACCACGAGTTCCCCAAAGTCTCCTATGCCTTCAATAAAGATACGGCTTGGAAAGCGGGAACGCGTTTCTAATTAATTCCACTCGTGGTTTCGCGTTATCTGCGATGATGACTTCGACAACGTCGAATCGGAAAAGAATATCGGGATTATCCAGCATCCGCAGCCACGCTAGAGCGCCACGAGAAATGCGCTTTCGTTTTTCGCGATCAACCGCTTCCATGGGCCGGCCGAAATCTTCACGTCCGCGGGTTTTTACTTCGACAAAAACCAGCGTGTCATTGTTGCGACAGACGACGTCGATCTCACCGCCGCTGCGGCCGCGGAAATTGCGGAATAGGACCTTGTAACCGTTACGCTTCAGATACCGGCATGCTAACATCTCGCCGACCGCGCCTCGCCGAAGATGACCGGATTTGGGCGATGTCTTCAAACGCGAGAAGCGGCTGCGCCACCGGTTCGAAAGATCGGCGATGGATTGGGCAAGGGCCGAATTCATGGAGTTTCAGCAGGTGCAGGTCGGTTCCGTAACCCTTGTGCTGGTCGAAGCAATACTGGGGGAACTGCGCGCAAAAGTCACGCATCATCCGATCCCGAGTCACTTTGGCGATCACGCTGGCGGCAGCGATGCTCAGACTGATGCAGTCGCCATCGATAATGGCAGTCTGCCGAAACGGAAAAGGAATAACCGGTAGCCCATCAATCAGGACATGCTCGGGCGGCTCGCTTAACGCCGCTATCGCCAGGCGCATCGCTCGATGGCTCGCGCGCAGAATGTTGATACGATCGATCTCAATTGAATCGATAATTCCGACTGTCCATCTGACTTCGGAATTGGACACCAGATCTGAATAAATTTCCTCGCGCAATTCCGGCGCAAGCTGTTTGGAATCGTTCAGCCGACGATGGCGAAATTTTTCAGGAAGAACTACTGCAGCAGCAACGACCGGACCTGCCAGCGCGCCGCGCCCGGCTTCGTCAATCCCGGCAATCCGCCCGACGCCGGTGGCGCGCAGTTTTTTCTCGTAACGAAATCCGCATCGCCGGTACATCTTCGCGATTTAATGACTCGACGATTTAACGATTTAGCCAATTCGTTAAATCACTCAATGATTAAATCGCTAAATAATTGTCACTCCCGTACCGCCGTAGCTTCCTTGCCCTTGCGAGTGCGAAGATAATTCAATCTGGCGCGACGCACGCGGCCTTGTTGCTCCACTTCCACTTTCGCAATGCGAGGCGAATGCAGTGGAAATACACGCTCAACGCCTTCGCCATACGAGATTCGGCGCACGGTGAACGTTTCATTGAGACCCCGGCCCTTGCGGCCAATGACTATACCGGAAAATATCTGGACTCGTTCTTTGTCTCCTTCCACCACGCGGGTATGAACGCGCACACTATCCCCCACGGAAAACGGCGTCATATCACTTTTGTGCTGTTCTTTCTCAATGGCATCGATGGTCTGATTCATGAAAATTCCCCCTCCTCGCCCGCTCGGGCGGGCAAACAGTTTCCAGCAAGATGGCGAAAATTGCAACCGTGAGAGCGAGCATCTGGCGATTTAACGGTTTAATTGACTAGCGATTGAATCGCTAAACCGAGGAATGTGAATCGTTAAATCATTGAATCGCTAAATGATCAAAGTGGGCTAGTTTTGGAGTCGATCCGCGCCCGTAGTTCAACTGGATAGAACGACGGCCTCCGGAGCCGTAGGTTGCGCGTTCGAGCCGCGCCGGGCGCATGGCTCTAAAAAGAGAGTTTTCATAGGTAAGAACAGCTTTTCTTCAGTTGTCCGGTGTTTACTAATTTTTTCTCAAATTACGCCATTTTGACTTGAAAAACGGCAACTAGTGGCAACAGTAAAGGTGCCAAAATGAGACTTTATCGAGTCCGGTCCTACCGGAACAAAAAGCGTCCACATTTAAAGTTCGTGGTGAATTATTCTCGAAACGGAAAACGCGCTCGCTCCTTCTTCGAGACACAGAAACCTGCAAAAACTTTTACTCAGTTGAAGAACAACGAACTTTTGATCGGCCAAACTGAGGGCGCGAAGCAGCTTGCGGCGTACGGTAAAACGGTCGCAGACGCGATTGAATTTTATTTGCCGCACTTAAAGGCGAGCAGCCGCACATGTTCATTCCGCGAATTGTTGGATGAACTTCTGACGGCAAAGGCAGCAGATGGTGCCAGTAAACGCTACCTCGCCGATTTGCGCTGTCGGCTCGGGCAATTTTCGCTGCTCTTTGGTAAGAGGTTGGTGTCTGAAATCCAGGCCCATGAAATCGACCGGTGGCTACGCAGCCTGAATGTATCGCCCGTGACGCGTAATAATTTCCGTCGCGTTCTTCGCACCGCGTTCAGTTTTGCGCTGGCACGTAACTATTGCGTCGACAACCCGGTCACGAAAACTGCCAGAGCAAAAGAGATCGAGGGGACGGTTGGAATCCTCTCCATCCCGGAAACGGCGCGACTGTTGGAAGCGAGCGAAAAGGAGCTACTCCCCTTCATCGCTATCGGAGCCTTTGCTGGGCTGCGCCGCGCCGAAATCGAGCGACTCGATTGGTCCGAGGTCGACCTGGAAAGCGGTCTGATCACAGTCCAGGCAGTCAAAGCGAAAAGTGCCCGGCGCAGGTTTGTGAAGATCCGCGGCAACCTGGCGAAATGGTTGGCACCATACGCTCTTCACCGCGGCGCGGTAACGCCTGACAACTCCCGAAAGATGCTTGAGGCCACGCGAACAAAAGCTGGAATCAAGCACTGGCCGCAGAATGCGCTGCGTCACAGCTTCGCTTCCTATCATCTGGCACACTTTTCCGACGCTGCGGCACTCGCGCTTGAATTAGGACACACGGACGCCGGGCTTGTGTTTCAGCACTACCGGCAGATCGTGAAACCGAAGGACGCCGAAAGATATTGGAATCTGTTGCCTACCGTCGCCGGCGTTTCGTCGAAGGTCGTTTCGATTTCGACTTAAAAGTTCGTTGCTTATCAATCAAGCTCTGCAAGGCCACATTGGCTGGTACATTTTCGCGGATCAGCTTCTCAAGTTCCGGGGGCAAGCTCTCCCGCCCCCTGTAACGGGCCAGCACGTAGTCCAGTAGTTTGACGTAGTCCAGTACTTTGTCGTAGCCGGAGAAGTCTGAAGCTTCCCCGAACTCATCGCGCAACTCGGCAATGGCTTTCGCTATCCGATAAACGGCCAGGTGATAATTGCGTTTTCGATTTGCGTTTACCAGGATCGCGCAAATGGCGCGGAGCACGTCCAGGGCGGCAGACTGGACGTCCGAGTCGCCGACAGTAGCGAAGTATTTCTTCCGCGCCTGTACCTGATCATAGATTTCTCTTGTGTACGCTCTGCCATCCGCTGAGATCGGCGGCGCGGCGGTATTTCCATCCATTAACCACTGGATGGAAATACCGCTTTCGTAATTCATTTTCGCAGCAAGAGCGGCACTTAACTTAAGGCTCCCGGCCTCCAGGTGGCGGATCGTGTGGACGCTTTTGCCGAGTATATCGGCCCAGACCAGATCCTTCTCTCCAGTTTTCTCACGAAGAATAGCCGCACAGGTTTTCAAAGTCGATTTCATGTCCACTTTGTATCACATGCGAAATAAACATACAAAGAAATTCTTGTCCCTACATTTTCACATGCGTAATATGCAGGTTAATGAAACGACTATTGGATATAAAGGAGTTATCAGGGCAATTAGGGCGACCAGTGCGACAAATCAGAAGCTTCGTCGCAGGACGAAAAATTCCCTTCTTGAAGTTGGGGCATAGATCCCTGCTTTTCGATCCCGTCGAGGTTTCCAGGGCTCTCTCAAAATATGAAGTCAAAGAGGTCAGCACGAAATGAGCCACCCAAAAAAAATAGGCGGCCCGTCACAGGCCGCCTCATCAACTGAAACCCTCTTTGGTACGACTACTGTCAACAGTCGTGGCCGTCAAGCCAATGAAACAGTTCTTAACTCTCAAAGGCGAATATGACGGGATCAGGGTCCGCCGATTGCAAAAGTTCGGGCGCACTGAATTGCTCCGTGCACTGCCAGACATCTTTGATTCGCCGTACTGGTTTGTTCGCATCGACGGGTTTAACGAGAAACGGGATCGCTCCCGCCTCCAGCGTTGCGGCAGCCAGTTTGGCAATGGCTATTTCCGGTTCGGTTATTTTGACCAGGCCAGAGAGAAGTTTAGGCAACTTGCCGACCAACCCGAAAGCCGGTTGGAAGAAAAAAGACGGCAGGAACTGCGAGCAAAAAAAAGGGAACGCAGTTTGGAGCTCCTCCGGCACGGAAAGCTGGTTCCATTTCAAAAGACCGCGCAAAAAATGGGAAAACCCATCAAAGCGGGTCGCTCTCGCTGCCCCTCCCAGGTTTTTGAAGAGCAACAACCAATCTGAACAGGCTGGAGCTTATGCTGCAACTGTAAAACCCAGACTCGAACTGAAACCCAAACTCGCCACACACCCTGAAACCCAATGAAATCGTA
>JBEDUS010000400.1:0-15788 GCA_040414975.1 Candidatus Udaeobacter sp. | reverse complement strand
CTGATGGACACGGAGGCTCATCTGGCGTGACTTTCGGATTCGATAAAAACGGGAGGATGACCTTCCCGGATTCATTCGATCAATGAGTGGCGAATGAAAGCATCTAACCAATCGATGAAGCTAAGTGAAACGCCAAACCTGCCACCATGTAACGCTACAGCTTTTGCGAGAGGCGGATTCTCGCAAGTATAATTCCTACTAGCGTTTATTCGCTGCAAGCTTCGCCTTCTGCCGCTCGCCAGCAAGCGCTCCAGCCATTCGCATTTGTTCCACGGTGAGTGAGCGGGAAGGTGGCGTCGCCAGTGTGGTGGCACTTATCTGCGGTTGCGGTTGCAGCGTGAGGTTTGCAGCGACGACGCCGTTACTCGTTTCCTGACGCGGCTTAGCCTTTTCCGTTTTGGGCAGACGGTCAGCAATAATTTGCACCACCGCGCCAAGTGGCACCTGCTCATAAAGCGCAGCGACATCACTCGATTTCATCCGGATGCACCCGTAACTGGCAGGGCGACCGATTTGTTTCTCCTGCGGCGTGCCGTGAATGTAAATGCAACGTTGAAACGCGTGCGCATTTTGCGCTTCCAGTCCGCGCAGCCAGATGATGCGCGTTGTGATCGGGTCGCGGCCTGGAGCGTCGGGCTGAAGAACTTCACCCGTTAACCGCCGGTTGTGGAACACGGCCCCGACGGGCGCGTTGTCACCAATTTTTTTCTCGACGGCCAGATACCCGAGCGGAGTGGTCATTCGCCCCAACGCATCGCCCAGACCGAACATCGAGGTAGACACCGGATACACCGCCACTTTGCCGCCGTCTCGCACAAGCATCAGCTTCTGATCACGCACACTGATGATGAGCTGGCTCGAAGTGTCCAGTGGCGCCATCGCGTACGCGGACACTGCCGAAATCAGACCACAAATTACCGCAACGGGCCGAAGCATCGGCAAACCTTTTACCCAACAATTTCAATCTTGTCACGCGGGAATTGCAGCCCGAGGCGACAGGGGTTGAGGTTAGTATGCCTGTTGGTCTGAGACCGTTCCGCGCGCGCGTGCGCGGAGCTGTCTCAACGGCGCGCCCAAAGCGGCGGCATGTGGAGTGCAAGCAGTCCCACGCCACGTTGATTTGCCCGGTTCCCTTTATCGTTTCAAACGACTCACGGTTTGGCTGTTCACTGGGTTTGTCCTAAAGCGGTCTGGGTCAAACAGGCGAAGTGGCTATGTCACTCTCGCGATCTCGTTCGCAAATTATTCTCATGAAAACAAGACTATATACCTCAACATGTTTCAGACTTGTAAGAGTTCCGTTATCGATCGTTCTGGTTGGAGTGGGGTGCGGATTGTTTGCCGCATCGCAATCTCACCAGCAATATACGATTATGGATCTCCCATCATTGGGCGGCACAAACAGCCGCGCTAATAGCATAAACAATCTCGGGTGGCTCAATGGCTACTCGAATCTGGCAGGAAACCAAAGTCGTCACGCCGCGCTTTGGCGAAATGGCTTGCTCACCGATCTCGGCACGCTGGGCGGACCGAACAGCAATGTCACCTGGTCAGTGAAGGCGAACACCGGCATCGTCACCGGTATTGCGCAAACAGCGATGCCTGATCCATTGGGCGAAGCGTGGAGCAGCGCCGCGTTTTACCCGGGAGCGACGGGCACTGGCTATATCAATCTTGGATTTGTTTGGCAAGACGGACAAATGCGAGGGCTTCCCAATTTTCCCGGTGGAAACAACGGCTTTGCGACCGGCGCCAACGACTTGGGGCAGGTTGTCGGTTGGGCGGAGAATGATGTTCACGACCCCACATGTGTCTCGCCGCAAGTCCTGCAGTTTCGGCCGGCGATGTGGGCACTCGGACCACCAGACCAGATTCATCAACTGCCTCTGATCCCTGGCGACACTTCAGGAGCCGCTACAGGGATCAATGATAATGGTCAGATCGTTGGGATTTCCGGTATCTGCGACCAAGCCGTCGGCCGCTATACCGCCAAGCACGCCGTTCTTTGGCAAAACGGCCGCGTGATTGATCTCGGAAATCTTGGAGCTGAATTTTGGAACACACCGACGAATATTAACCAACGCGGCGATGTGGTCGGCTTTGCCGGTGCACCCAACGACCCAGATGGCAACTTCCTCCAAGCATTCATCTGGACGGCCGAAAATGGGATGCAGCCTCTCGGTTTTCTTCCGGGGAATGTCCACAGCGAAGCATATGGCATCAACGAGATGCGCCAAGTTGTGGGGCTTTCATGCGATGCAGACGGAAATTGTCGTGCATTTATTTGGCAAAATGGCGTTATGCGAGATCTCAATGACTTCAAGCCGCCTAGCTACAGCGCAACACTCGAACAAGCAAGAGATATCAACGAAGCTGGCGAGATCGCGGGCCGATCAATCGACGCCACCGGAGTGAGAAGAGCATTCCTAGCGGTACCGGTTGATAATAACAACTGACGAACGGATTCGAAAAATTAAAAGGAGAAACAATGCAAACTGTGACCCGATCTCGATTCTAATCTCCGATGCGCTCCCATTCGGCGGGCTGTGGTATGGTGAAGCGGACACAAGGGCGAGTATGAGTCGCGCCTCGTAGGCATCGCACTTTAGGCATTCGCCATTTGGCAGAACCCATTCGGGATTTTGTATCCGCAGATCTGTCTCCGCCTGTTGAGTGAACAAATCAGAAGCTGACTGCAGACAGTCGTGCCTGGCCAACGATGAGAAGCTGGCTGCATTTCTGGAACTGGAGCCGTGGTTCGCATCTGCGGCAAATTGCCTTGACAGGCTAACGAGGTTCTCCAAAACTCGGCGCCGACGAAGCGGATCTCACTCGGGCGAAGAACCTACCCCCGCCGGGTTTTCGCCCTCTTCCGGACCCCGCATTTCCAAAATCGACTCAGCGGGGAAAAGAAAGAATTATTCCATGAACCCATTGATTCCACTCAAGCACGCTAATCCACTATTGCTCACCGCCGGTGTGCTCGCCTGCCTTGTGTTGTTACCAACACTGCAAGCAATTAGTCCGCCGCCGGATGGAGGCTATGCCGGTGGCAACACAGCAGAGGGACAGAACGCTCTGTTCAGCCTGACCAGCGGCCGTTTCAACACGGCGCTTGGTTTCCTTTCGCTCAGCAGCGACACTACTAACAGCTTCAACACGGCTATAGGTGCTGGAACGCTTCTTGCCAATACCGCAGATTCAAACACAGCTATTGGCGCCGGGGCGCTTTTAAGCAACACCATTGGCGCCCAGAACACCGCCAACGGGGCGTTTGCGCTCAACCGCAACACTACCGGCAGCAGCAACACGGCCGTGGGCTCATTCGGGGGATCTCTCTCTTTTCCTTTTGGTGATTTCCGCCACCGCTTACGCGAGGCTGTTTTCTCGTGCCCTGCACATTGGCGAACACAGGCGGATTTCGGGGGACATGTTATGACTTTGCCGCACCACTGTTATGACTTAGGGGACGGTTCTCAAGGCGTTTTACCTATGAAAATCAGCAGATGATGGGAATCGAACCGCAGTTTTTCTATTCGAAGGCCCGCTGCGTCTCACGTTTTTCAGCACACATCTCGACAGCCAATCGGGCAGCACAGTAATGGCTTTTGATTTCAACAAGCGAAAGCTCATTCGACTGTCACCGAATTGGGCGACCCCGATTCCGCTTCCCGGCGAAGCCGCGTTCCTCACGCTCACCGAAAATCGCTACGTCCAGATTCCCGGCACGACGAAAACCGCGATTTGTTCCTACCTCGAACGCTGGGGCCCCGATATCAAAGAAGATTGTCTTGAGAAACGCTGGGCAGCAGACATCAAGCAGGAATTTTTCGAGGATGAATCCTGGCGCGATTTCGGAGACCCGATCTGCGCAGGGGAACCGGAGGTGCGTTACGCCCGCAAAGGAAGTGCCGCGATCTGCTATGGGGCGTCGATGTATCGGCCTGGAAAGGAGCATGCCGTAATTACAATCCCCAGCGGAGCGGATTAGAAAGACTAGCCCTATGGTAATGACAAGAGATCTAACTGAACAGAACGACGACAACGAAGAGTTTCTTCCAAAGTCACGTAAACCTTTATTTGCTTCGCTGCCTTCTGTAAAAACCTTCTGGGCGATTGCTGCCTTGGTTTTGCTGGCGAGCATGTCGGTTGGCTTCGCCGGAACGCAAAAGAAATCAGCCGCCTCGAACCAGGAAAAACCTGACGCGCTTCTTGCGGCTGCAATGAAAAATATGAGCACCGGTGTGTGGTCAGTAAATGGCACCGTCACTGCCACGAAAACGATCAAGCTGCACGGACTTCTCTCTGGCGAAGATTTTGACCTATCGATGGAGGCGGGCGCGAACCCGAACATTCCCATGCGCGAGGTCGTGATCAAAGATAAGGAGTGGATTTGTTCAGACGGCGAGACGTGGCACGCCGGCAGCGCGGACGATCGGACGATCTACAATTGGGCGCACGTTCCGATCATGATCGACCGACAGTTGCCGCCCTTTGAAAAAGTCGGCATGGAACAACGCGACGGGCAGACTTGCTTGCACGTGAAGCTCAAGGTCCCTGAGAAGAAAATCAACCCGAAGGAGTTGCCGCAATACTGGCTCGTGCTGGATTCGGAAGGCCAAGCGCAATACGTCGGCCACACCGAAATGCCGATGCTTTCGCAGGTCAGAAAGGAAGTTCTGTATTGCTCATTCGATTACGCGCCGGCCAAGGAAAACATCGCGCGGCCGCCGCTCGGGCCGCCGGTCGATGACAAGGCGTACGGCTTTAACGATATCGAGCAACACAAGTTCGAGTGGAAGAGCAAGATCGTTCGCGTGGAAGTAACTCCCAAAATTTTGGAATCAAAACAGATTGGCGACAGTAATTACCGCGCGTTTCTCAAAGACACGGCAACACCGAACTATTACGGCGTAGTTGAATTTCCCCACGACGCGCTGGTGAAGCTCGGATTCCTCAAGAAGATCATGAACGGCACACACGCCTGGGAGGATCTGGAGAAAATGGGAGCGCTCGGTCGAACCGAGGGTGTACCGGTTTCGTTTTACGTGCAGGTGATTCCAATTGGTGAGAAGCCCGCGGCCAGAACTGTTGCTGTGGGCGCGAAACTGCTTCGCGAAGCCGATGGGACCGTGAGCTACACTTGGGAGTCACCGGGTAATTCAAGTCCTGAGGCGTCGGGACAGTCCGCCGCCGCGAAGTCAGCGTCATCAGCGTCGCCTGCGAACGAAGAGTCTGTTGAGGACCTTCTTAGCCGCGGGATAGAAAAAGGAAAGAACGGGGACTTGGACGGAGCGATCGCTGATTTCACCCGCGCCAGCGAGCTCAATCCAAAAGATGATGCTCCTTATTATAACCGTGCCCAAGCTAAATGGCTAAAGAAGGACGCGGCGGGCGCCATCGCTGACTACACCCGAGCCATCGACCTCGGCTCAACCAACCCGGCTGCCTATAACAACCGCGGCAACGCCAGGGCAGAGAATAACGACCGAGATGGTGCTATTGCTGACTACACCCGAGCGATAGAACTCAAATCCGACTACGCACGCGCCTACTACAATCGTGCGATGCTGAAGAAGGAGAAGGGGGATGCGGCTGGGGCTGCCGCAGACCTTAAGCGCGCCAAAGAATTGGATCCGGGACTCGCAAGCGAAGAGTCCGCTGCGGATTCGAGCAGCAATCGCGGCGCAGCAAACGGCGAAGCCAAAGAAACAATGGTAAGCCTCCTCGATGGAAAGCTGAAGCTCGACATCCCGTCGGATTTCTCGCGTGACCCTGATGATCCGAAGGATCCAAAAACGGTTGCCAAATTCTCCGGTCCGGGTGGCGCGTGGGGAGGTGTGTTGCGCGGCACCCATGGCCTGCCACCTGATAAGCTGGAGGGCTATCTCAAGACGCGGGTCGCCGGATACAGCAAAAGCTTCAAGTGGCTGCCGAAGGATTCGCAACTGCATTGGCTAAAGAAAGACATCGTCACCATCGACGGTCGGAAATGGGCGGATTGGAGCTTCGTGCCCATGTTAAAGGGAAAGGAGGATTATTTACATAACCCTGTCTACACGCGTAATCTAACCACTTCCTACAAAGGTCAGCTTTTAGAAATTAGCTTTACCTCGAACTTAAACACGGCACCCGAGTTAAAGCAGCAGATAGATCACATCATAGACTCAGTGCATCTCGAAGAATGAAAGACACGAATTTCACGAAGTCACACTAACATGATCATGCTAAAGGCACTTGTTCTTGCATTGCTCCCAGTGGTTGTGTCATCTGCGGTCGCCGAGGGAGACGGCCCAGAGGAGGTGATTCGCGCGCTTTATAAGGCTCACCGGCCGTGGGACCACAAAGAACTCAACCTCGGCAATCGCGCTGTGCTGTCGAGATATTTCAGTACCGAACTAACCAAGTTATTCGTAAAGAATGCTCAGTTGGAGCGGGACTGCCCCAAGGGGGATCTTTGTGGACTCGACTTCGACCCAATCCTTGGAGCTCAGGACTTCGACGACCACCTTAACTTTAAGCTTCGTATCACTGAGGCAACGCCGCCGCAAACTGGCCGATTCGAAGCACGCTTCAAATTGTTTAACGAAGAGAATGCGGAGCAAGTAATCGTTTTCCAACTTATTCAGTTGAAAACCGGATGGCGCATTGACGACATTATTTATCCCAACGATAAAGCCTCGCTCAAGGCAGTAATTACCACGCTTGTTGACGAGGCGGTGCATCTCAAAAAATGAAAGTTAGATTAGTCTCGTCGATCGCAGTTGCCTGCTGTGTCGTATACCCTTGGCAGTGGCTACCGGCAGAGGAGGATATCAAATATCCGTCACCAGATGGATGACAAAAGCTATACCGGTGTGCTGCGGCTTACGATGTCCTTTGACGCGCAGCATCACGCCTCCGTTAAAAAGGTCGGGAAATCAAAGACCAAGGTGGACGAGTAAATGAAAAAGTTATTTTTCGCGCTGACAGTTGCCGGCATTGCTCGGCGAACAGCTAATTAGTGGTGGTTTATTTATAGGAGATCCGTTCGTATCGATGAATTTTAGACTCGCACCGGTCAGCCAAGCTGCGCCAGCAGTTGAAGGAGAAGAAGAGGAGAATCAAGCCCCTCAATTTATTGAGTCACTTAAATGAGAACCAAAATATGCATTCTAACGTTGCTCGCGCTCGTTGCCATCTGCCCGTGCACGCCCGCTGAGGAAACGTTTCGCGGCGGAATAGTCTATGGACCCAAAGCCGCCTTCAACATCGCTGCTCCCGAAGGCTGGGTGTTAGACAACAAATCGGGAGTCGAACAAGGGTTGCCATGTGTGCTTTACCCGAGAGGTTCGTCCTGGGCCGACGCGAAAACCATTATGTACGCGAAGATCGCCGGCACGGAGTTCGAAGATGTAAATGCATTTGTCGCGAAGGCCATCACAGAAATGGAAAAGGTGCATGGCAAACCGAAAGAAAAGATCGCCTCTGGAAAAACTGCTGATGGCCGCGATTACTTCATCAACGAATATCCGGCAACAAAGAGTTACTCCCAATGGGAGCGCGTAGCTTATGTTCAACTTCCACATGCCGTCGCGTACGTAGTCCTGTCATCGCGCGATAAGGCGAGCTACCAAAAAGATTTGGGCCCGCTCCAGCAAGTGCTTAAAACATTCGCTTACCTGGAGCCAGAGGCCGTGCAGCAGAAACAACAAGGCCTCAATGCCGAGCAGGACTCTCCGAAAGTAATTGAAACTGACGATATGAAGCTCGCGATGAAAGCCGGTGGGCTTGAAACAGCCGGGAAATATGATGAAGCCTTGAAGTTGTATGCAGAAGCTATTGACCTAAAAGGTCGTTTCACGCCATTGGTCTATCACAACCGTGGAATGCTGTACCTTCACCGGGCGAAAGCCTCGCATGACAAACAATCGCAAATTGCCGATTTGCAACGCGCGATCTCTGACTTCCAGACTTCCATTCGTCTCGGCGCCGCTTCCAACGAGGAGTTGAATCGCGGATTAGAAAAGATTGCTACCCGAGCTAATCTTGACGAAGCGACCGGGCTACTTGAAAAGGAAACTCAGCGATGACAATTCAGCACCAGGGTAGCGGAACGGCCGGCACCTCGAGACTGAAAACGTGATCGCTTCTCCTTCGATCGAGGATGGATTCAACCCGACCGTGAGCGCGCCATGAGGATAGCAACCCCGAGCGAGAGCATTGCTATTGTCGTTACGGCCGCCGTTCTTTGATCGACAATAAAATGTCAGCGATGGCTTCACCGCGCGGCTTAGCGCCGAGGTTTCCTTTGCCGTGGACGCGAACGCTGACGGCGTTGGCTTCCATGTCGCGTTTTCCGATTACGAACATGGTGTGGACCTTCATTTGTTCGGCACGCTGAACTTTACCGTTGATCTTATCGGAGCTTTCGTCGACCTCCGCGCGGACTTGACGAGACCGCAGTTCGTTCAGAATCGATCGCGCGTACTCCAGTAACTTTGGATCATCGCCGATGGTTAGAATGCGCACCTGTTCCGGCGAGAGCCAAAGCGGGAAATTGCCGGCATAATGCTCGATTAAGAACCCGATGAAACGTTCATGCGTCCCGAGAGGTGCCCGATGGATACAGATCGGTATCTTTTCGGTGTTATCGCGGTCTTTGTAAACCAGGTTCAACCGGCGCGGCTGCGCGAAATCAACCTGATTGGTTGCCAGCGTAAACTCGCGTCCGATCACGCTCCAGACTTGCACATCGATCTTCGGCCCGTAAAACGCAGCCTCGTTAGGCACTTCAACATAATTGATTCCGGAATTCTTCAGCACGTCCCGCGTCATTTCCTCAGTTTGTTTCCAAAGCTCAGGTTCGTTGACAAACTTCTGTCCGAGCTTCGAGGGATCATGCGTTGAGAAACGCATGAGATATTTCTCGATTCCAAAGAGCTTGAAATAATTCAGGTACATCCGGTTCACTGCATTAAACTCATCGGCAAATTGCTCGGGCGTGCAGTAGATATGTGCATCATTCATGTGCAGCGAGCGCACCCGCATGAGTCCGAACAACTCGCCGCTCTTCTCGTAGCGGTAGTCGGTGCCGTATTCCGCTAGCCGCAGCGGAAGGTCGCGATAGCTGCGAGGCAGCGCTGCAAACAATTTGTGGTGATGCGGACAGTTCATGGCTCTGAGATAATAGCGGTCGATCGGTAACTCCGATCGGATCTTCTCAGCTTTGGAAAGAATTTCGCCCAGTACGTCGCGAGTTAATGGCTTCTCGAGAAGTTCCCGGAACAACTCCGGTCGATGCAAAGGCCGGCTGGACTCTTCGCTTTCTGCGACGAGTTCCATCGGCGGAAACATTGATTCTGCGTAGTACGGTAAGTGCCCGCTTTTGAGGTACAAGCTCTCGCGAGCGATGTCCGGCGTACGAACACGCTGATAGCCGGCAGCAAACTCGGTTTCTTTGGCGAGCTTTTCCAATTCTTCCGCGATGACTGCGCCGCGCGGGAGAAACATCGGCAGACCCGGGCCCACGTCATCGTCGAGAACAAAAAGTTCCAGCTCCCTTCCTAGTTTGCGATGGTCGCGCTTCTTTGCTTCCTCGAGCATTGCGAAATAGTCGTCGAGCTCGTTCTTAGTTTTGAAGGCGGTGCCGTAAACGCGCTGCAGTTGCGGATTCTTTTCATCGCCTTTGTAATAAGCGCTTGCCACGCTCGTTAGGCGAAACGCGCCAATATCCCCCGTGCGTTTGACATGCGGCCCGGCGCAGAGGTCGATGAAATCACCGCTGCGGTACAGTGAGATTCTTTCGTCGGCCGGGATGTTCTCAATAATGTCGAGCTTGAACTTGCTGGGTTCTGGACGCTCGCTCAGCGCTGCGAGTCTGCCTTTGTTTCCAAGCGCGAGCGCTTCGTCGCGCGAAACTTCAATCCGCTCGAATAGATGGTTCGCTTTAATTTCCTTTTTCATTTCCGCCTCGATTTTCTCGAAATCGTCCGGCGAGATGCGGTGCGGAAGATCGATGTCGTAATAAAACCCATTCTCCACAGGTGGCCCGGCTGCGAACTGCGCTTCCGGCCAGATTTTCAAAATCGCCGTAGCAAGTACATGCGACGCTGAATGACGGAGACGTTCCAAGTCCGTCATTTGCGCGCGTTGCTCTAACGTTTTGCGTTCTTCCTTCATCAACAGGCCGTGAAATTAACCACGAAGCGTGCGGAGGATACAAAGAATTTGTGGCCGCTCCGCTTCCGAGCGGGTGTCACACAATTGTAACTTGGAAGAGGCCGTGTTTTCCTCTATAGGCTGCGCTTGCCGAATAAACGCCATTTGTGAATCCTGCAGAGCTTTTTCGTCAACAAACCGACGCGGTGGAGCTGGCACCGGGCGATTTCCTTTTCCGGGAAGGCGATAAGCGTGACAAAATGTACGTGTTATTGGAAGGAGAAATGGACATCCGGCTTGGTGATTATGTGGTCGAGACCGCAAAGGAAGGTGCGCTGATAGGCGAGATGGCGCTGATCGATGACAGTCCGCGTGCTGCCAACGCTGTGGCGAAGACCGGCTGCCGACTGGCACCAATCGATAAACGGCGGTTCCATTTTCTCATTCAGCAGCATCCGCATTTTGCGACCCATGTGATGAAAGAGCTCGCGGACCGCCTGCGTAATATGAACACAGCAGCGATGCGATAGAAAAGTCTCAACAGACTCACGCCGCTGCTTTCGCGGTTGCGCGCGGGGCGGTATTATTCTGGGTGCGGAGAGCTGCACAATTTCTTCTTCTTGTTGCGATTGCCGCGGCGGGTTGTGGTCAAGAAACTCCGCCCGGTTCCGATTTTGCATCCCAGCGTCGGCTTATGGTCCGGCAGCAGTTGATGCCACGCGGTATTAATGACGCACGAATTCTCGCTGCAATGTCAAAGGTGCCGCGGGAAGAATTTGTTCCGCCAGACTCACGCGCTGTAAGTTACCAAGATGAGCCGTTGCCAATCGGCTACGGTCAAACCATCTCGCAGCCGTACATCGTGGCGTTCATGACAGAGCAGTTGCGACCAAAGCCAGGTGATCGCGTTCTGGAAATTGGAACCGGCTCGGGTTATCAGGCAGCGATTTTGGCGGAGCTCGTGTCAGACGTGTATTCGATCGAGATCGTCGAGCCATTGGCGAAAAGTGCCAAGATGACATTGCAGCGACTCGGCTGCAAAAATGTCCACGTAAAGGTTGGCGATGGCTACAAAGGCTGGCCGGAAGAGGCGCCGTTCGATGCCATCATCGTGACCTGCGCGCCGGACACCGTTCCGCAACCCCTTGTCGATCAGCTCAAAGAGGGTGGGCGCATGGTCATTCCGGTCGGCGACCGGTTTGCTCAGCAATTGTACCTTCTCGAGAAGAAGAACGGCCAACTGAAACAAAGCGCTACGTTGTCGGTGCGTTTTGTGCCGATGACAAGCGAGGCAGAGAAGAAATGATGTAGAGGCAGGTGTCTTTACGCGCGTGCGCTGTAAAATTGTGGCTGGACCCAGCCACCACTACACCGCGTCGCGGCTTGTCATTTGACCGCCGCTAGTTTCTTCAAATCGAGGCGCTTGACCCATTCCTGCAATTCCTTTGGGTCTTGGTCCTGGAGTTCGATTTGAAGCGAATAACGATTGGCGATCATGACCCAGAGCGTAGCATGTTTAGTTTCTTTCTCGTATGCCTCAAAGCCGGGGTTGCCATCGATGGTCACGGATTTGCCGTAGCCCTCGCTGTTCTCAGTGTTGTTGTTCCAGGCGGCCGTGATGGCGCTCACGTGTTCCGGGTTAGCAACCAAATCGAGGATGCTAATTGCGGCGGTCGGCGCTTTGTCGCCTTCGCCCTTGTGATAATCGCGATGCACGTTTGTGATTCTGAACCCGCCGACGTCTTCCGTCGAACCTTCCGGTTTGTCAGCAACCCAGCCTTGCGGCGGATCCGGCAAAATGGGGAGCAACTTCTGATAGTCAACGGATTCGGGCACGAGAATTGGTTCGTTTTGCGCAAGTGCCGCACCAATCCCGAAGCTGATGAATAGTGCGAGTACGAATAAACTCGTACTGGCGGCAGAGCCAAACTTCGGCCGAGGAATGAGAGCCGTCGATTTCATGGTGACCTCCTCTCTGCAATTTAGAGATTCCCTACACGATTGACTTTACAGCGGCTGTCAAGACTCTTGCACGATGCGCATACTAGAGCGCGTATCTGGTAGGGCCGGCGCGCTGCGCCGACTGGACGCTCTGAGCCGTACAGGCATTACAGGGCGGCGTCTCTACAACACCAGCAACCTGGTAATCATCTTGTGGATCTTTGCGGTGGTCGCACGGCTTATCTTGATCGATCAGCCTTATGTCGATCATTGGAGTTGGAGACAAAGCGATGTCGCCGCGATTTCGCGCAATTTTTTCGACAACGGTTTTCGCTTTGGTCATCCTCAGATCGACTGGGCCGGTGGGTCAGCCGGGTACGTGGGAACAGAGTTTCCGATTCTGCCTTTTCTCGCGGCGATCTGTTACAAATTTGCCGGCATTCAGGAATGGATCGGGCGTGGCCAGTCCGTGGTTTTCTTTGCAATTTCACTGCCATTTTTCTTTTTGCTGGTACAAGAAATCTTCGGTGGCACGGCAGCGATTTGGGCTACGCTTTTCTACGCATTTGCGCCGCTAAACATCTTTGCCGGGCGCTCGTTCATGCCCGATGTGCCGTCACTTAGCCTGGGAATCGTCGGCTTGTATTTTTTTCTGCGTTGGGTTCGCGATCGGAGGCCGGCTCCCCTTTATCTGTCTGCGATGGCGATCTCCTTGTCGATCTTGATCAAGGCGACGAGCATCGTGATCGCGGCGCCGCTAGCGTCCATCCTTGTAGGGCGTGTGTGTCAGACGCCAGGCTGGGGGCGCAGTCGGCGCCAGCGGCTACAGTTATTGATTTTTGCCGCAATCGCAATCTTGCCTTCGGCCGCATGGTATTGGCACGCTTATCAAATCGCCGAAAGATTTTATCCCCACCATTTCTTCGGTGCGGGTGGCGTTCGGCTGGAAAGTTTTTCCTGGTACTGGGAGATCGCGCGACAGACGGTGACCTCAAGTCTCACGCCGGTTCTCGCAGTCTTAGCGCTGATCGGTTTGTTCGTAGCACCGCGCGGAAAATTCGGCTCCCTCTTTGACTGGTGGCTGGCCGCGATGGTCCTGTTTGTTGTAGTAGTCGGATATGGCAATCGCCATCCATGGTACCAGCTTACTCTCGTGCCGATTACGGCTGCATTTGCCGGCGCTGCATGCGGTTTTTTTGGATCGAAGATTTCTTCGCGCGTGGTGGCCGTGACGTTATCGATCTTGCTTGCAAGTTCATTTGCGATTCTGGCGTTCTTATATGTGCAACCCCTCTATGAATCATCGGCCTCACAACATCGCGATGCTGGTCTGGAATTAAACAAAATCACGCCCCCCAATGCATTGATTGTCGCGGTGGACAATGGAAACCCAGCCATATTTTATTATGCGAAGCGCAAAGGTTGGCACTTTCTCGAAAAGCAAGGGATCTACGGCGGCAATCCGGCGGACAGTCAGCAGGCGATCACCGATCTTGAGCGACTACGCGGACAAGGGGCAACGCATCTTGTCTTTATCACCAACACGTCATGGTGGCTGATGTCTTATCCCGGTTTAGCACAGCATCTGAGCGAAACTGCAACGCTTCTCGAGGCGACTCCAGAATTCAAAATCTATCAACTGAGATCCGAGTAAGATGAGAATCTTGGGTGTTTCCGACTGCTTATGGTTTCATGTCGAGTGGAGTGGAGACATCTCTGCTTCTAACAGATGACGGCCAGAGATTCCTCGACCTCTCCCGCGCTTGCGGGATCCGCTCGGAATGACAACCTGGGCCCTTTAAAGCCTCGTCGTCAGCTTGGATTGTTCGATGCCACGATGATTGTGATGGGCGGCATTGTTGGCGCAGGAATTTTCGCCAATCCATCCGAGGTCGCGCATCGGGTTCACACGCCATTTCTCATCCTCGGTGTATGGATCCTGGGCGGATTATTCGCGATGTGTGGTGCGTTTATCTGGGCCGAACTGGCTACGCGTTTGCCCGCCGCGGCGGGCGGCCAATACGTTTATCTTCGCGAGGCATACCATCCTGCGGTCGCGTTCGTTTACGGATGGGGACTCCTTCTCGTGACGCAGACCGGCGGTATGGCTGCGGTAGCGGTCATTTTCGCATCCTACTTTCGTGCGCTTACGGCGGTTGGGTGGGACGACAGCGTGATCGCGGCTGTAGTGCTGCTCGTCTTAACTGCCATCAATTGCTTCGGGGCGCGCGCCGGCAGCAACGTGCAAAGCGCTTTCATGTTGTTACGTGTCGCGGCGATTGCGGGGCTTGTGATATTTGGGCTTGCGTTTGGCGGGAACTCTATCAAACCCGAGCCGCTGTTTTCGCCGCCCTTTTCTTTTGGAGTTTTGACAAGCATTGGATCCGCCATGGTCCCCATTGCGTTTGCCTATGGCGGTTGGCAGACCGCCACTTTTGTTGCCGGTGAAATGCGCGATGCGCGCCGTGATTTATCGCGTGGACTGCTTATGGGCGTGGCTGGCGTTGTGGCCTTATACCTTGCGGTCAATTTCGTGTGCCTGCGAGTGCTCGGTCCAGCTGGATTGGATGCTACAACAACTCCGGCATCCGACGTGATGCAGGCGGCTTTCGGGGCACGCGGCGCGCAATGGATTGCTGTTGGTATCGCAATCTCGACCCTCGGATTCCTAAGCCAAAGCATGCTAACGGGGCCGCGGGTGTACTACGCGATGGCGCGCGACGGAGTTTTCTTTGCAAGCGTTGGCAAGCTCTCGCCACGCTCGCGAGCGCCAGTTGTCGCGATCATTCTTCAGGGTGTGGCGGCAATCGCAATCGCTTGTTCTGGGACATATGGTCAAATTTTGAACTTTGAAGTGACCGTCGATTTCATTTTTTTCGCCGTCACGGCGGCATCGCTTTTCATTTTGCGCCGGGGTCAGGTCGGATCAGATACAGTTAATTATCGTGTGCTCGGCCATCCGTTCACGACGATTCTTTTTGTTTTGGCCTGTGTTGGAATTGTCGGGAGCGCTATCGTCGCTTCACCACTAAACAGCGCAATCGCCTTGGGCATCATGCTGGCCGGGGTCCCGGTTTACTGTTATTGGAGGAAATTCAGACGAACAGATTTATGACACACAAGCACTCGGACTACATGCATTGGTCCAAGACGCAAAGCCGCGCGCGGTTCAACCTCGCAACGAGCGGCGTCGCGCCGTTTCCGCTCCGCGAACTGCCAGTCCGATTGGAGACACTCGAAATTAATGGCTACAACGACAGCGGCTACAGCTATCCGCCTCTACAAAAAGTCATCGCCGTGCACCACGGTATCGATCCCGATTGCGTTGTGGAGTCGGCGGGAACTTCGATGGCAAATCATCTTGCGATGGCTGCGATCCTCGAACCGGGCGACGAAGTCTTAATCGAGCAGCCGGCCTACGGGCCAATTCTTGATGTCGCCCGATATCTTCACGCGGACGTGAAACGGTTTTTGCGCACCCGCGAAACCGGCTGGGTAGTTGATCCGGGTGAGATTCTTCGCGCCATAACGCTAAAGACGCGACTCATCGTGATTACCAACCTGCACAATCCCACGAGCGCGCTTACACCCGATTCGGTTCTGCGAGAAATCGGCGACATCGCGCGCAGCGTTGGCGCGCTCGTGCTGGTGGACGAAGTCTATCTGGATGCAGTCTATCAGCGGACGCCGCGCACGTCGTTTCATCT
>JBEDUS010000399.1:0-4077 GCA_040414975.1 Candidatus Udaeobacter sp. | reverse complement strand
GGATGATGATTTTTGCGTTGCGAACAGCGAATTTTTGCAGTCCGATTTTATCGAGCATACGGACACGTATGGAGCCGGGACACGGCGTGCCCGTGAAATGGTGAAGTGGATATGGATATGGCGGCGGCGCTATCGTCAACACGGCGTCGCCGCCAGTTCGTCTCCACCTACGCGCCTCAAATCTAGGGCTAGAAAGTGAGTACAAATGAATGACTTTCGATTTGGTGAAAATGGCTATTTTGAAGCGCTTGCCGAACACATCGACCGGGGGCTCAAAGAACGGGCAGTCTGCGTCATTTTTGATCATGAGATCGAGCGTTGCTGGCCGCGAAAAGACCTTGGAGATACAGAACGTCAGGAGCAGATCCAAGCTTTTGCTAAGTTTCATCGGTGGAGTGTCTCCATTCATCATCTTGAATCCGGTCGCGTCGGGGCAATATTTCAGCCTTTCTAGGTGCGTTGCCGCCACTGTTCTCGATGTCATTTGCCACTTCCTGCAAGGGAGCCGCGATGTCTCTCTCTTTTCCTTTCGGTGATTTCCGCTATCGCTTACGCGAGGCGCGTTTCACCTATCCTTTGCACGTGGGCAAACAATGCGGATTTCGGGGGACGTGTTATGACTTTAACGCCACCACTGTTATGACTTAGAGTGCAAATTTCAGGCCGTTTTACCTATGAAAATCAGCGAGTGACGGGCATCGATCTATGTGTCGATCCTCCGGACGCGCCGTCGAACAGCGTCACGTTCGGCGCAACGGTGACGGTGCAGATAAAAGAGGCGCGACTGAAACTCTTACGATCGTCGGTGTCGAGGAACTCGATTTTGAGCGGGACGCCATCAGTTGGATTTCTCCGCTCGGTAAGGCGCTGCTGGCTGCGGACATGGGCGACACGATCAAACTCCAGGACGGACGAAGCGCGAAAATCGTGAAGATCGAATCTTAAAACAGGATCAGATTAACGTTTGACCTTTCGTTGCTCGTGCAAAAATCGCGCAAGATCGCGCCGCGACTCCGATAAGATCAGCAGAGGTCTATCTCCGAGGCTTATCCCTTCTTCGGCATCTTATTGAGCCCGATCATCGGCGGAGCGGCAATGAGTTTGAGTTCGGTGTCAGTAATCGGCAACATTCTTCGGCTGCGGAGTGTGAAACTTTAGCAGCGCAGCCAGAGAGCGCTTCCCGCCATTGCTAAATTTTTTCAATATTGCGCCTCGTTTCTTGCATTCGTACTCTAGTTTCTGCATCGAACAATAGACGCGCGACTGAAGCTGAAAGCGAAGCCTTTTCGATGAAGACAACCGGTGAATCGAGGCGTGAGTTTCTCCGAACTGCCGCGTTCGCCGCGGGCGTGCTCGTAGTTTGTCCAAGGCGCGTTTTCGCTGTTGAACCCGAACCCGCTGCCGACTACGCAGTGCACATCAAGGCTGCCCCTGTGGAAATTGCGCCTAACCAAATCCTCTCGACAACCACTTATAATGGGCAGTTTCCCGGACCTCTTATTCGCTTTAAAGAGGGTCAACAGGTGACAGTGGATATTTTCAATGATACCGACACGCCTGAACAGCTGCATTGGCATGGCCAAAAAATCCCGGCGGACGTCGATGGATCGGCCGAGGAAGGCACCCCGTTCATCCCTGCACACGGCCGCCGTCGCATCACGTTCACGCCGAATCCCGCCGGTTTCCGTTTTTATCACACTCATATCCGCGCTGGGGCCAATCTTTCGGCGGGTCAATACAGCGGCCAAGTCGGCCCGGTTTACATCGAGCCAAAGGAAAATCCTGGTCGCTATGACCGCGAAGTCTTTCTTGTTCTAAAGGAATTCGAGTCAACTCTCAGTCGCGGTGGCGACATGCCTCAGGATTTCCTGTCGTCTTCGATAATTGACAAGACTCTCAAGGAAACTGGCGAAGCTGCTATGAAGGCTTCTCTCGCCAAAGGCATGCCACATGGTTACGAAGTCGGTTATAAGTTCTTTACGATCAACGGGCGGATGCTTGGCCACGGCGAACCCGTTCGCGTCAAGCAGGGTGAGCGGGTTCTCTTTCACATCTTAAATGGTAGCGCAACGGAGATTCGGAGCCTCGCACTGCCAGGTCACTCGTTTGAAGTCATCGCGCTCGATGGAAACCCGGTCCCAAATCCCGCGCAGGTTCCGGTTTTGTGGATCGGTACGGCGGAGCGCATTTCCGCCATTGTACAGATGAATCACCCAGGTGTGTGGATCCTAGGCGATCTCGCAGACGATGACCGCGGTCACGGAATGGGCATCGTTGTTGAATACGCTAGCCGGTCTGGCAAGCCGCAATGGGTGAAACCGAAGCCGTTTCGTTGGGATTACACTCGTTTCGCAAAAGCAGGCGCGTCAGCTCCCGCGCCGGACGAAACATTCGACATGACTTTCGCCAAAGACAACGCTGCGGAGGAAGGCTTCAACCGCTGGACCATCAACGGTATTGCTTACCCGATGAGCAACGAAAAGGCGCCTGCTTCGTTCCACTTAAAACAGGGCAAACGCTATCGCCTTCGAATGCGTAACGCCAGTGACGACATCCATCCCATTCATCTTCATCGTCACAGTTTTGGGCTTACCAATATTGCAGGAACGAAGACGGCGGGCGTGATGAAGGATGTGGTAATGCTTGGCGGCTACCAGCAGTTGGAAGTGGATTTCGTGGCGGACAATCCAGGCCTTACTCTCTTCCACTGTCACCAACAACTGCACATGGATTTCGGTTTCATGGCGCTGTTCGATTACACGTAGAATGCAATGCATTGGTCGTTGTAGTAGTCGCAGCTCTTCCAATAACCGGCCAAACGGACAGCATCCACGTTTGAACCAGAGGGATAGTTAGTTATGAAACAATATTTCGCCGGGCTCTCGAGGAATTCGTTCCTGCTCGCCGCGGCGAGTTTCTTTGCCGATACCTCTACGGAAATGCTCTATCCGGTGTTGCCGGTATTTCTGACTCGGACGCTGAAAGCGAGCGGCAGCATAGTTGGACTGGTAGAAGGCTTTGCCCAAGCTGCGCAGAATATTGTGCAGGGCTTCTCCGGTGCACTTTCCGACAGGTTGCAAAAAAGGAAAGGTATTGCGCTGGCTGGTTACCTCACGGCGGCAATCGCCAAGCCTTTGATGGGCATTTCGACGGTCTGGCAAGGCGTCTTCAGTGCACGGTTGCTGGATCGACTCGGCGCTGGGACACGATCGGCTCCGCGCGATGCCCTCATTGCGTCTTCGGTGGACGAAAACGTGCGGGGAAAAGCCTTCGGACTTGAAGGCATTGGCGATAACACCGGCGCTTTCGTCGGGCCGCTCTTCGCGATCTTTCTTCTGTATTCGTTGCGCGTGGGAATGCGCACTATTTTTTATTTAGCGCTCATTCCAGGGTTGCTTGCCTTTGTGATGGTCCTGCTTGTCACGGAGCGCCGAGCAGCAGTAACGGCAAAATCTAAGATCGACGTAAACCTGCGCCAATTCCCAAGGGGATATTGGAAATATCTGACGGTGATCGCTCTTTTCGGTCTCGGCAATTCCAGCAATTCATTTTTGATTTTGCGGACACAGGATATTGGCGCGCCCTTGGAGACGACGATCCTGATGTATGCTCTGTTCAACCTTGCCGCCGCACTCATTTCGTATCCTGCCGGCTCCTTCTCGGACAAATTGGGAAGAAAAAATGTCCTGCTCACCTCGTTTATCATTTTCATGCTCACCTATCTTGGCTTTGGGCATGCACAGAATGTCCTAATTTTCGGTGCACTGTTTATCTTCTACGGTCTATATCAGGGAATATTTCGGGCAGTCGGAAAAGCGTTCGCATCAGATTTTGTTCCCGAAAATTTACGAGCAAGCGGAGTCGGATGGTACAGCAGCACCGTCGGGTTGTTGGAATTGGTGGCGAGCGTCGTAGCCGGACCGCTTTGGGACCGAGTAGGCCACGCCGCCGTGTTCTATTATGGAGCGGCATTCGCTTTCGCCGGCAGCATCGGACTTATCGTTCTGATTCCAAAACGCGATCACTCGAGCGCGGCTTGATTCTCATTGTAGCCTTTGATCGGTTGCTACGAGATTC
>JBEDUS010000398.1:0-3653 GCA_040414975.1 Candidatus Udaeobacter sp. | reverse complement strand
CCACCAATGTTACTATTTTTCGGGAAAGCCCTTCTCATACCGTCACGTCCCGGGGTTGATTTGACGGGCTGGAGCGCGAAGAGCAAAAAGGCAGCGCCTGCCGCAGTAAATACCGAGTAATCCAGGGGCGCCTTCGGTCCAAGCGCCACAAGCATGGCGGTTGCAAATGAAGATAGCAGGATCGCGCTCAAAAGCGCGACCCAGCGCAGTTGCCACCCAATCAGCAAAGCCAAGCCCAGAAGAGTTTCTGAGGCGGTTGCGAGCAATCCAACCGTGATGACACCGGCCGGCGGCAAGAACCAGATTAGCTTTGCTACATAGGCGTTGAACCGTGTCAGATTTCCCCAAGAAACCCCTGGACTCCCCGCAGGCCCCCAAAGTCCGAAACGGTCGGCGACCGCCGACAAAAAAGCGGCTGCTAAGGCGACGCGCAGTAACCAACAGGCTAGGTTGAGAACTTGATTAGGCCGCATTCCATTTGCGATCAGTTGTCTCATTTTTTGTACGGCGTCGTCAGTTCCTTCTCGTCCGTATCGACTACGAAAACGGCCAGCAGCTTCGCAGGTTCGGTCTTGCTCGCGTTCTCGCTAACGCTGTGCAGGTCACCGGGCATCTCGGAGAAACTCTGTCCGGTTCGATACGTAACGACCGGCCCATCATTGACCGAACTTCGGATGGCTCCCTGGAGAACAGTCGCATAGATGAAAGCTGACTTTGGATGCGTATGAGCTGGCGACGAACCTCCGGGACCATATTCGACCAGTACACCCTTGATGCTTTTGCCAGGCACATTTGGAAGAGTGTGCTCGTAAACGAGCGTGACCTTTGCATTTTCGTCACCGGCTATCGCTGAGTGCACACTGATGGTGCCAACAATGAGTGTGCAAACGATAACTGCGTAGTTGAAGCGCGGCAGCCCGACTGCTCTTGAAATTGGGATTCGTTTCATTTGTGACGTTCTTTTTAGTACGTGGTTTGGTTGTTCTCGGGAGGAGTTCGTCCGAGATGCTTTTCCAGGATGTGCAGCAAACCGCTTGAATATCATGCGATCTGCCGCCGCGTCCCTAGGTTTACGCTGCCTTTCGCGCTTGCTGATCTTGCTGGAAAAACTTCAGCAAGTCCGAATTCACCCGATCGGCGCGGGTTGCCGTTAGGCCGTGCGGAGCGCCGGGATAGTAGATTTCCTGCGAGCCTTTGATCAGCTTGGCGGATTTCTTCGCCGAGTCTTTGACGGGAACGATCTGATCGTCTTCCCCGTGCATAACGAGCGTTGGCACGTCGAATTTTTTCAAATCCTCTGTGAAATCCGTTTCCGAAAACGCCTTGATGCTTTCGTATGCGTTCAGGAGACCAGCTTGCATACTCCACAGCCAGAACTGATCGAGTATGCCCTCCGAGACTTTTGCGCCAGGCCGATTCGCACCGTAAAACGATTTCGCCAAGTCCTTGTAGTATTGCGAAGGATCCTTGATGAGGTCTGCTCGAATTTTGTCGAACACTTCAATTGGAAGACCTTCGGGATTGGCGTGAGTCTTCAGCATCAGGGGCGGTACCGCGGCGATGAGGACCGCTTTCGCGACTCGCTTTGTCCCGTAGCGTGAGATATAACGTGCGACTTCTCCACCGCCGGTCGAGTGACCTACCAGCGTCACGTCTTTGAGATCGAGTGCTTCGATGACGGTTGCGAGGTCGTCGGCATAGCCATTCATGTCATTTCCGACTGAGGTTTGAGTCGATCGCCCATGGCCACGGCGGTCATGTGCGATGACGCGGAAACCGCGTTGCGCGAGGAACAGCATTTGGCCATCCCAGGCGTCCGCGTTCAAAGGCCAGCCGTGCGAGAATGTCACGACCGGCCCTTTGCCCCAATCCTTATAATAGATTTGCCTACCATCTTTCGTTGTAATTGTGCTCATATGTTTTTGCCTTCTGTCTTTTAATTGGTGTACGTGACAAGAGGAAACACCCGCTCGAGGTCAAGGTAACTTAAGTTGCATTTTTCCCGTTCCTGTAGAAAGGCAGGAGGGGTCAAATCTAAACACGAGCGGAAGTAGGATCAGAGCTTACTATTGACAGCTTGGGACGAAAGTGAGCTCTGACCCCGTCAATCCGTTCTGGAATTGGAAACATCTTGGCACGGGCTTATCGCAAGAGCGTCATCAATCGGCTACGGCTGGGGACCTGCAGTTTGCAGAAGATGGAATGAAGATGCCTTTTCACCGTTTCAAGACTCAAACCAGCTTCATCGGCAATCTCCTGATTACTGCGCCCGTCGCATACCAAACGCGCCAAATTCTGTTCTCGACTCGTGAGGCGGAACAGATGCGACAACGAAGCGCTGCTGATTTGATATCCTGTCGCTGCCCTCGCCTGAAAACTCTCGAACTCGACGAGAAAATGCGGTCGCGCGAAGGCGGCTGAACCAATCTGTTTCAAACTGATCGTCGCGCGAAGATCACGTCGCGTCGGATGCCGAACTGTCTCGTCCCAAAAATTGGCTGGCGCGAGACCAAGAGGAGTCAGGTGTTCCCATCGCTTTTTGAGAACGCGACATTGATTGAGAACCTCAGGAGGAAGTGGATCTTTCAATTTGATAAAGCGCGCTTCCGACCGCCCCCGTTGCCACACAGCACAAGACTCGGCTGCGGCTTGATTTCGATAGGCCAATCTCAAATTCCATCGCAACAGAACTGTTGGTAACGGGAGTCGGCGCATGAATTGTTCAAGGGCTACTCGTACGGCCCGCTCGCGCGAGCGCGAATGCAGCTGGTGAAGTGCCGTTTGAAATTGAGAATGGAGATGGCCAATCACTCTTACTTCACCGGGTGACAGCTCGCCTTGTTGCAGGTTGCGCACGACAATAATTGAGGCGAGGAGGCGCCTGATATCCCAGAAGAATAAGCCAATGGCACATCGGCCGTTTAGCGGCACGATACAACCACGGTAAAATGAAGACCTTCTAAAATGACGCTCATCGGAAAAAAAATCGTTGATGAATACGATGTTCCGGTGCGGATGAGCGCTGAAATATTTCTGGATCGGCATGATCGGGAAAAAGCTACCTGAAAGTTTCTTCGTCGATTTGGCGATTCGCGGCAAAATAGGGCTGTGCTGTAACGTGAGGCCAATGAAACATGTCGGGAGGGCCGCTTGGATTACATTTTGAACGGCTTTCCAAAACGAATCGACATCGGTGGCGGCGTGCAGACGTAGGAGCGGCTTTTCCCATATGGGATCGAGAATCGACTGCACTCTGGCACTCGCTTTGAACCGCTGCTCCATCCGTCTCGTTGCCTCCTCAAGGCTCAATTATCTATCGCAACTGCCGAGCAGATCGATTGGATGGGGCGGCGCAAAAATACAACTTAAGATATTTTGCAAGGCGAGCGTTCACGCTGATGCTGCGATCGAACAACTAAAACGTTCAGCAACCAACAATCGAAAGGAAATTACCTGTATGGAAACGCTCACGGTTGATAAAACGCAACAGAAGACGATGCAGCAACCAATTTTGGTCCCGCCGGGTGGAGGTGAAAAACTGAACATCGCAGGCAGTCCAATTTCTCACAAAGTGAAGAGCAAGGACACGAACGGAGTCTTTTCTGTTATGGAGTTTGTTACGCCGCCGGGAAAAGGTGTCGCTCTTCATGTTC
>JBEDUS010000397.1:0-16403 GCA_040414975.1 Candidatus Udaeobacter sp. | reverse complement strand
ACCGCCGGTGGAAGCACCGATATCCAGTGCCGTTTTCCCGCGCACGTCGATTTTGAAATAGTCGAGAGCGCCTTCGAGCTTTAGAGCGCCCCGCCCAACGTATTTGGGCGTCGGTTTAATTGAGATCGGCGCTTTTTCTTCGAGGAGCTCAGATGGCTTCACCGCGACTCGAGTACCGATTTTTACGTCGCCGGCCATGACAGCTCGACGCGCCTGCTCCCGGCTTGGAAATAACCCCTTCTCGACGAGAAGCTGATCAAGCCGTAATTTCTTCGGCATCCTCTTTTGCGGTCACCCTGCCGTCACCGCATACATTTGCGATCGATATGCGAAGAGCCTCCACGGCTTTAGTTAACTGGTCCTTAGTGATGCATAACGGCGGCATTAGAACGACGACATTCCCCAGGGGTCTGGTCAGCAACCCGTGGCGCCGCACATCGGCACAAATGGTCGCTGTCAGACTGGGCGGCGCGCCGTTCGGCGATTCTTCAATCTCAATGCCGGCAACAAACCCGCACTGCCGCACTTCTTTTACACCCGGGAGTTTCTCCAAATCAGCTAATGCCGAGGTCAGATGTTGGATTTTGGGCTGCAAAACTTCCAAGACGCGCTCGCTTTCGAAAACCTCGAGGCTTGCCTTGGCCGCTGCGCAGGCAAGCGCATTTCCCGTATAGCTGTGCCCGTAGGCAAGGGCTTTACCCTCCGACACCGAGCCATCAAACGCCGAAAATAGTTTTTCAGATATCAAAGTAATAGCTAGCGGAAGATACCCACCACTCAATCCCTTAGCCAATACCATCATATCCGGAATCACTCCCTCGTGTTCGGACGCAAACATCCGTCCGGTTCTCCCAAATCCAGTCATGACTTCGTCAACAATCAACAGCGTATCGGTCCGGTTACACCATTCACGGACGGTCCTCAGCGTGCCAGGTGGCCAGAGGCGCATCCCCGCGGCTCCTTGAATAAGCGGCTCAATCACCACGGCAGCGGTCTTCGCGATTTCGACCGGGGCAAGGGCCTCCAGTGCCTTAATATTTGGAACCTGAATGGCCGGAAAGTTCCAGCGCGTCCCCCCGATCTGGAACATGGCCGCTGCGCCCAGGCTCGCTGCTCCAGCCGTGTCGCCGTGATAGGCGTTCTGAAATGCAATGAAATGATGCTTCCTCGAGTGCCGCAGGCGCCAATACTGATCCGCAATCCTCAACGCGACCTCGATTCCCGTCGAGCCGTCGTCGGAAAAGAAAACTCTGCTCAGCGAGTTATCTGGAAAAAGTCCAACGATCGCTTGCGCAAGTTCGATGGCCGCTGGGTTCGTGAAGCCGAGAAACGAAGCGTGGGCGATGCGATCGAGTTGACGACGGATCGCCTCATTAATGTGTGGGTGGTTGTGCCCGTGAATGTTCGTCCAAATGGATGAATTTCCATCGATGTATTCGCGGCCTCTGCTGTCACGCAACACTGCTCCGTGCCCTTCGACCAGAACCAAAGGCTCATGTTCTGGAGCACGCCATTCCCGCATATCGGTAAACGGATGCCAAACGAATCGTTTGTCCCAGGCAATCAACTGGTCTGTGTTCCATTCATTCATGACTGATACTTGATTGCAGCATCGGCTTTCCAAGAGTCATTCGTAAGCCCGTTGTTCTTCGATTAGCTTCTCGATCGACGCAACGTCCTCGGTTGAAGCCCGTCGCCTCTGATATTTTCGCACAAGAATTTCCTTCAATGTCAGCAAATCCTCCAGCAACGGATGATCATAGTATGTCCAGTCAAGATCGCCGGCTATTTTCGCCTGGAACCTCCATGCGCCGCCGAACTTCGTCGCGCGCACTTCACGCTTTCTGCCATCTTGATTTCTGTCCGTCCATATGTGTTGACTCCGCATCGCGGTGAAACCTTACATTAGCGGCCTTGAAAGACGTAGTTAAATTGGCGGCATATTTTATCGCGACGATCGTCGTCGGAGCGCTCCTCGCGCCAATTCTATTTTGGTCTGCTCAGTCGCTTGCCGCGCACGGCATATTTTCTTTTCTCTCAAGGTACGATTTCGAAACATTCTTTCATCGCGCCTTTCTGATTGCCGCCGTAATTTTGCTCTGGCCACTCTTACGAGTCAGCCAGGTGAGATCCATGGCCGATTTGGATCTTAGACCCAATTCGCACTGGGGTCGCGATCTCTGCAGTGGCGTTGTTATATCATTGGTTCCCCTGCTCTTATGCGGGGCTTTACTGATCGCGTTCCACGTTTATGCATTTCGGCACAGTTTTGCTTGGTCACGCTTTGGAAAGATGCTCCTTGCGTCAATAACTGTTCCCTTCGTTGAAGAGGCTTTTTTTCGCGCGATCGTTCTAGGCGTTTTACTCAGAGCCCGCCGGAAGTACGTGGCGATGTTTGCCGTTTCGGTGATCTTTGCAGCTGTCCATTTTTTAAAAGCTCCGGAACGGACCTCTGAAATAGTGACGTGGATGTCCGGCTTCCGCTCGATTGCTCATGCAGTTGACGGAATTGGGGATCCGATGCTACTCGCCGCTGCGTTGGCGACATTATTTTTCATCGGCTGGGTTCTCGCTGACGCGCGTGTGCTGACTTATTCGTTATGGCTGTCAATTGGCCTTCATGCCGGTTTGATCTTTGGCAGCGCCGCTTTTAGCCGTCTGGCACGTCAGCAAGCGCTCGGCTTTCCCTGGATAGAAAAGAACATGCTGGTGGGAATTATCCCGCTTGGTGTGGTTGCCCTCACCTGGGTAATAATGCGCATCTGGGTGAAATATTATCGCCCTTCGCAAGTTTGATTTGTTAGAAGCGGCCGCATCGCTGCTTTACCCGCCGCTATGCACAGTCTGCGGCGGCAACACTCGAGCTGGCGAATACCTCTGCGAGCGATGCGAAGCAAAGGCCATGCGGATCGTTGCGCCATTTTGCCAGCAATGTTCCGAGCCCTTCGAAGGCACCATTACGAGCGCGTTCACATGCGCCAACTGCGCTCATCGCAAAATTTATTTTGATGCAGCAGTGGCCGCGTACCGCGGCCGCGGTGTTGTTCGCCAGATTATTCACGACTTTAAGTACGGGCGTCAGATTCACTTGCGACATCCCGTGGCACGCTGGCTCTGGGCAGCCTTTGATGATGAACGCCTGCGCGGACGTCAATTCGACATAATCGTACCCGTGCCATTGCATCCGACTCGCCAGCGGGAACGCGGATTCAACCAAGCGAGCCTGCTCGCCGAATTGTTAAGCAGCCGCATATCGATTCCGTGCAAGCCAGTGCTAAAGCGCGTTCGATATACAACTACACAAACCGCGCTCGACCGCGCCGAGCGGATGGAAAATTTGCATAACGCGTTTCGTTTACGAAAGAACGCGGACGTGCGAGGCTTGCACGTGCTACTGATCGATGATGTCCTTACAACGGGTTCTACCTTGAGTGAGTGCGCGCGCGTCTTGAAACGAGCGGGTGCAGTTTCTGTTTATGCGGCCACGGCGGCGCGTGCGTAATTGCAATGCCCATTTTCAAGAAACCAGTAATCAAGACAGAAGGCGGGAAGAAGAAGGAGATTCCGCGCGGTCTTTTTCAAAAATGTCCCGGATGTTCGGAGGTCGTGCCGGAGATCGAGCTGGCGCAGAACCAGCGAGTCTGTCCACGCTGCGATTATCATTTTGCGCAACCGGCGAAAGAGCGAATCCAGAACCTGCTCGACCCGGACTCTTTTGTGGAAATGGACGCCGGCTTGAAATCGCTGGATGTCCTGCGTTTCCAGGGGATGGCTAACTATAAGGAGCGGCTCAAGAGCTACCAGGAACGAACAGGTCTACTTGATGCCGTAATCAGCGGCCACGGAATTCTTGACGGCTATAAGGTCGCCATTGCGGTGATGGATTTCGGTTTTTTGGCGGCGACGATGGGTTCGGTGGTCGGCGAGAGAATCACGCGCACGATTGAATATGGAACGGCCGAGCGCTGTGCGGTGATCATCGTCGCCGCGTCCGGCGGAGCTCGCATGTACGAAGGAATGCTGAGCTTGATGCAAATGGCTAAAACCAGCGGCGCACTCGCTCGTCACACGGAAGCCAGGCTTCCTTACATTTCGGTCCTGACAAATCCGACGACGGCCGGTGTCATGGCCAGCTTCGCATCATTGGGTGATGTCATTATCGCTGAACCCAGAAGCATGATCGGCTTTGCAGGTCCGCGCGTCATACGGGAAACCACGCATCAGGACTTACCCGAACGATTTCAGACTGCCGAGTTTCTCGAGGAGCATGGTTTGATCGACATGATCGTGCACCGCAAAAAAATTCGTGAGCAGATCAGCTGCTTGCTCAATTATTTCACTGTCGCGCCGTGAATATAGGAGAGGCCACCCTCGCGCGCCGTAGCGAACCGAAGGCGGCTGTGCCGCGCCCTTTTTTAACATATAAGGAAGCGCTGGCGTGGCTCTATGGCCTGCAGCGCTTCGGGATCAAGCTGGGTCTAGAGAACATTCGGCGGCTGCTCGATGAATGTTGTAGCGGCGTTTGTGTCAAGCGCCCGGCGCTCGCCGCGGCGAGCGCCTCGACACCACATGTTATTCACGTGGCGGGAACAAATGGCAAAGGCTCCGTTTGCGCTATGCTCGACTCGATCTGCCGCGCACAGGGATATCGCACCGGTCTGTTCACTTCCCCTCACCTTGTCACGTTTCGCGAACGCATTCGTGTGAGCGGCGACATGATTTCGGAAAGTGCGGTCGCAAGTGGTCTGATGGCTATCCGTAATATTGTAGCAAACTGGGACCCGCATCCGACATTTTTCGAGGTTGTGACCGCACTGGCCATGAAACACTTCCGGGACACGAAGGTCGAGATCATCATTCTGGAAACCGGCCTCGGCGGCCGCCTCGATGCCACGAACGCGGTTCAATCAAATGTTTCGGTGTTCACGCCAATCGATTTGGATCACGAGAAATGGCTGGGCAAAACAATTTCCGAAATCGCGGCTGAAAAAGGTGGAATCATCAAGGCCGGCGTTCCCGTTGTTTCGGCTTCACAACTACCGGAGGCTGAAAAGACAATTTGCGCTCGCGCAGCGAAATGCCAGGCGACGCTGGAATTCGCTACCAAGCCTTATGACCAGGCTCCAATCGCGCTAGCCGGCTCGCATCAAAGAGAAAATGCGGCTCTTGCGATTGCCGCACTTCGCACGGCGCAAATCGATGTCGACGAGGTGGCGATTGCAAGGGGACTCGCGTCTGTCGATTGGCCTGCGCGTTTCCAAAGGTGGGATCGACGGACGATAGTTGATGGCGCGCATAACCCTGCCGCGGCACAGTGGCTTGCCAAAACATGGCGCGAAATTTTTGGGACTCAGCGGGCCACGCTCGTTGTAGCAATTCTATCCGACAAGAACCTCCGCGGAATTTGCGAAGTGCTCGCGCCGATTGGTGAGTTCGTTCTGCTACCGAAAATCCACAGCGAGCGCGCCGCTGATCCAAATGCGCTGGCGCAAATCTTTTCCACAATCGCACCACTACTCCCCTGCTCCATCACTCAATCCGTCGATGAAGCTCTGCGTCTTGCTGCAGCGAAACCAAATCCAATTTTGATTACCGGTTCACTCCATTTCGCCGGCGAGGTTCTCGCATATTTGCGCGGTGAAGCCGCCGCATTCGAAGAATGCGCGCAGTGAAGCGTTGGAGAAGCAGCCGACCAATAAGAGCCGCCGAGAGAAATCAAGGTTCAATCCGCGGAAATAGCGGCACCGGTTTCCCAACCACATGTCCGTCCGGCAATTTTCCCCACTCTGCGTCTGCCAATGAGAATCGTTCTTTTTTTCCATTTAAATCCATCTTCCAATTCAGTTGATCGAAAATTCCGTGCGCCGTTTTCGGTAATACCGGGGAAATCAAAATCGCGATGATCCGCAGCGTCTCCGTGAGCGCATACAAAACGGAGTTGAGCTTTATCTTCGTTTCTAAATCCTTGGCGAGCTTCCAAGGCGCTGTATCCTCGACCAAAACGTTTCCTTGATCTGCGATCTCCAAGATATTGCCGATCGCAGCATTGGCGACAATGGGGCCGAATGTCAACGGCAACGTGATCGGAAGCGGTCGTCCTGTGCTCATGTGTGATTCGTAGGCTTTAATGAGCTTAACGATGCGCTCGGCATAAGATTCCGTCGAACGCTCATCTGGGTTTTGCAACCACTGGCCTTCTGGAAACGCAACCCGATTATCTTGATACTTCGCGACCATTGTTAACGTGCGATTGAGCAAATTGCCCAATGAGTTAGCAAGATCGGCATTGTAACGAGCAACAAGCCGTTCCTCGGAGAAATCCGCATCACCACCGGTGCTGATCTCACTTATCAAATAATAACGCAGCGCATCGGCGCCGTATTTTTCGATTAGTACAAATGGATCGACAATGTTTCCCGCGCTTTTGCTCATCTTTGCCCCGCCAAGGTTCCACCAGCCGTGGACCAGCAGTTGCGGCATTTTTTGGTCGAGGAATCCCATCGCGTGCAGCATGATCAGCCAGTAAATTCCGTGCGCGGGAACCAGAATGTCTTTCCCGATGATTTGCAGCGCAGGCCAGCGGTCACGGAACTCTTCTGGTTGCTTGTCGTAATTGTCCGCATTCGGATCGTAACCCGCGAAGCTGATGTAGTTCGTTAGGGCGTCGAACCAGACGTAGGTAACGAAATCCTTGTCGAACGGCAGTTCGATTCCCCAGGCAAGGCGTGATTTTGGGCGTGAAATGCAAAGGTCGCCGCTGAGTTTCTCCACGGCGTTTCGCAATTCCGTCTGCCGAAAATCGGGAATGACTGCGTCTTTTCCACGATCGAGATAAGACAAAAGCCACTCTTTGTGTTTCGAGAGGCGAAAGTAGTAGTTTTCCTCTTCACGAAATTCCACCTGTCCCCACTCGGGACCAAATTCACCATCAGGTCCCCGTTCCTTGTCAGTGAGGAATTGCTCCTGGCGGACTGAGTAGTAACCAGCTTGTTTGTCCTTGTAGATTTGGCCCGCATCGAACAAGCGCTGCAAAATCCCTTGAACGACTTTCTTGTGGCGATCGCTCGTTGTTTCCGCCCACTCGTCATACTTCACATCGAGTTTTTTCCAAAGATCGACAAACTTGTGCGTGATCTCTGTGACAAACTCGGCGGGAGGAACGCCTGCTTTTGCAGCGGATTGCTGCACTTTCTGGCCGTGTTGATCGACACCGGTCAGAAAAAACACTTTGTCGCCTTTGAGCCGTTGATAGCGAGCGATCACATCGGCCAGCACCTTCTCATAGGCATGCCCGATATGCGGTGGCGAATTGGTGTAATCAATCGCCGTGGTGATGAAAAATATCTTCGGCATTTTGCGATTACATCTGTAGCGGCAGTCTGTGACCGTCGCAAACAAGGCTGCATAACGGTCCTGCGATTACGCCTGTGCCGTTAGCAGCGCCGCTTGACGCCTCCGATGCACTATCCGGGATCCACGCAAGATCGGGATGAGCAAAAGGTAGATCAACCCTCCCCACGAGGCGGACCCCGTCATCAGGGTGACGCCGGCGGCGACTAATCCGACGATTGCCACCGCAAGCACACGAAAAATGATGTAACGGGTTTCGAATTTTTCGAGTTGCGATAGCTCAAGCGTGTGGCGCAGCCGCCACGCGTGGAAGTAAAGCAAACTAAACGCAAAATAGATGCCAGCGAACCCAAAACTATAAATAGAGAATAGTGTTGAAACTTCGCCTTCCTTGATTTGCGCGGCAACAGCTGATCTGCCGAAGATCATGTCGTTAATACTTAAAGTGAAAAGAAACTTGAGCGGATAAACGTAGAACAAGACAATGAAAAGGAGCACGCACGTCAATGATCGCGTGGTTGCGTCGTCCAGACTGAAGCGGCGGCTAAATTTGTAATGTGTATTCCAGATACTTGCCAGCATCACGAAGCACACAGCAAAAGCGGGAAAGCCGCGCATCGTGTTGACGAGATCACCAAAACTTTTTGGCACCTCCAGCGAAACGATCAGCAATGTGAGTGCGAAAGCGAAGATCGCGTCAGCGAAGGATTCGAGGCGTGTGACTTCACGGCCTCGCGTGCGAAAGCCATCCATGACGCCCGCGGCATTTTTCAAGCGCGCTTCGCGCAGCGAGATCATCGTCTGGCCGTATTCAAGTCTTTATGAGGCGCGAACTTTTTTCCAAACGCCGTTCTCTTCTTTCCAGTTATAAAGCGGCTTGCCGTTGATCTTATGGGCAGATGTCTCTGTGATGTTTAGCGTCCTGCCTCGGACGGCCATAAAGAAATCAATGTCGTAGGTCTTTCCGTCAGTGCCTTTCATATCGACGCAGGCAAAGTATTTGTTCGGTCCGAGGCTTGAGAAGCGATCATCATGAATCTTGAGCAAAGCGAGCGCGAGATTCTTGCCGCCGTACCTTACATGAAACTTCTTGTCAGCCGATTTGCTGGTAGATGCGTCGATGTATTTTTTAAGTCCCCTGGCAAGGTCGGCCTGACTCGCTTCCATTGTTTGGGTTGCGGCCTGCGAACCGCTTGTCGGTGTTTGTGGTAATTGTTGCGATTGTGATTGCGGCACTGAATTTGGATGCTCCCCTGTCGCTAGAAGCGACCCAGAGATTATTAAAAGCGGCGTGACAATAACGGTGAGGAGAAGGGGTTTGTTCATAAGGTATAAAGCTTAATTTCGTACGTCGGCCTCGCGCAACTCATGTCAATGTTTATTCAAGATCGGATATTGTGATTTTACTAGCTTTTGTCAGGTTCCCGACCGACAATAAGCCTCATGAAAAATCATCTTAGGCTTGTGCTTTCGGTTCTAGCAGCCGTGATTTGTACGGTCGGTTTCGCGGCAGACAAGCCGAGTTGTGCGAAGACGGGCAAGAATTGCCCTATGAATGACAATAAGGCGTGCAATTGCGGTAAGAGCTGCGATTGCGGCAAGTGAGCCTGGCAACTGGTTTCTGAATGCGCACGACCAATGGTCGTCGCAAAACGAGCCGAGGTGAAAGCATTCACCGTTTGACCGATCGCAGCCGAAGCGCATTTAGGATTACAGAAACTGAGCTGAAGCTCATTGCTGCGCCGGCGATCATCGGACTCAGCAGGACCCCAAAGAATGGATAGAGCACTCCGGCGGCAATAGGCACGCCGAGCGCGTTGTAGATAAACGCGAAGAATAAGTTTTGCCGGATATTGCGCATGACGGCGCGACTGAGGTGGATCGCTTTTACGATTCCCGTCAGGTCGCCTTTTACCAGTGCGATGCCTGCGCTTTCAATCGCCACATCGGTTCCCGTTCCCATCGCAATTCCGACATCCGCCGCCGCAAGTGCCGGCGCATCGTTGATCCCATCCCCGGCCATCGCAACGACCGCACCTTTGGACTTAAGCTTTTTGACGATGTCGATCTTTTCCTCTGGCATCACTTGAGCCTTGAACTCATCGATCCCCAGTTCATGCGCAACGGACTCAGCGGTGCGCTCATTGTCACCGGTGCACATGATGATCTTGAGACCCATTTCGTGAAGCTCGCGAACGGCCTCTCTGGTTGTGGGCTTAATTGGATCCGCGATACCCAGGACCCCAACTGCAACTCCATCTAGTGCGAGCCAAACGGTAGTTTGCGCTTTTTCCTGTAGCCGCCGGGCTTCTTTCGTCAGCTCTTCTGGTAATCTGACATACGAATCGGTAAGAAATTTCTCTTTGCCGATGAGAACTACTTTGCCGTCAACTTTAGCGGACACTCCACCGCCAGTGGTAGACTGAAACTCGGTTGCGCCACGCAATTCAATTTCTTCTTTTTTGGCGCTGTCTACGATTGCCCGCGCAAGCGGGTGCTCGCTCTGTGATTCCACTGACGCTGCAAGCTGTAAAAGGTCACGTGCACCAACAGAGTTTGCTGCGATCGGGCTGACCACCTCAGGTTTGCCGGCTGTCAACGTGCCCGTTTTGTCCGTGACCAAGTGCGTGACTTTTTCAGTGACCTCGATTGCCTGTGCGTTTTTTACAAGGATTCCGCCTTGCGCGGCGCGTCCGACGCCGACCATGATCGATATTGGTGTTGCCAGGCCGAGCGCACACGGACAGGCAATGATCAAGACTGAAACCGCATTTACGAGCGCGTACGACATCGTCGGCGCAGGCCCAACGATCGACCAGACAATAAAAGTAACTATCGCAGCGGCGATTACTGCCGGAACAAAATAACCGGACACCGTGTCAGCGAGTTTCTGAATAGGGGCGCGGCTGCGCTGCGCCTCTGCCACCATCTTCACGATTTGCGCGAGAACCGTTTCCGAACCGACGCGCTCTGCGCGCATCAAAAACGAGCCGGTTTGATTCACTGTTGCCCCAATCACTTTCTCGCCTGCCCGTTTGCTTACCGGTATTGATTCGCCCGTGATCATCGATTCGTCGATGTTGCTTTGCCCATCGGCGATGACACCGTCGATTGGCACTCTCTCGCCAGGCCGCACGCGGAGCACATAGCCCTTTTGAATTTCGTCAACCGCGATCTCCTGCTCCTGGCCATCTCGAACTCGGTGCGCAGTCTTCGCGGCAAGACTCAGCAGCGCCCTGATCGCATGGCCCGTACGACTGCGCGCTTTCGCTTCGATCAGTTGCCCCAGCAAGACCAAGGTCGTAATTGCCGCTGCTGCTTCAAAGTAAAGATCGACTTCTCCGTGGCGCCGGAAGGAAGAGGGAAAAATTCCAGGCACAATTACAGCAACAGCGCTGTAGAAGAATGCCGCGCCAACACCAACCGCGATGAGCGTAAACATGTTGAGGCTGCGATTAACAAGCGACTCCCATGCACGCGTGAAGAAGAAACCGCCGGCCCAAAGGACCACCGGTGTTGTTAACGCAAACTCAGTCCATTTTTCGATTTGCTTTGGAATGATCGACTCGATCTTCAGTCCGGGAATGGCATGACCCATTGCGAGGATCAGGACCGGAATCGTAAGAACCAGCGCGATCCAGAATTTTAGCGATAGCGATCGCGTTTCTTCATGCTCATGTTCCTCTCCCCCGATATCCTTCGTCTCGAGTGTCATCCCGCATTTCGGGCACGCGCCTGGATGATCCTGCTCGATCTCTGGATGCATTGGGCACGTATAAATCATTGTCCGTTTCTTGTTTCGCTAGCTCGAGTATCCGACTTGCAGAATCACAGTGCTACCTTGGAATCGATTCGTGCCCCGCAGCTCAAAATACTGAGCTATATCGTCTAAGTCAGATATCGGATTTCCGGATTATAGCCGTCGAGCTCATTTTCCGTTCCGTCTCTATTATTTGGCCGGAACTGTTACTGCCAGAAGCCCCTCGAAGTTAACGGCGTCGTTTAAGAAACGGTAGTCCCGAAAAGCTTCCCGATAGCTGCCGTAACCGTCATCGCGAGTGCGCCCCAGAACGCGACCCTGGCGGCACCAATCCACGCGGACGCGCCGCCAGTACGTGCAGCGAGCGCGCCGAGCCCGGCCAAGCTGACAAGCGACGCAACGAAAACGATCAGTGAGAGTCCGCTTAGGGGGGCAAGATAACCACGAGCAGCGGTAGAGCTGCTCCCAGAGCGAACGTTGCCGCGGATGCGGCTGCCGCTTGGAGAGGACGAGCAGTCATCTGTTCGGTTATGCCAAGTTCGTCGCGGGCGTGAGCAGCAAGTGCGTCGTGCGCCATCAATTTTACTGCAACGGTGCGCGCAAGTTCTGGATCGAGACCGCGCTGCACATAAATGTTGGCGAGTTCTTCTTCTTCGGCTGACCGTCGCGTCGCCAATTCGGCTCTTTCCATAGCCAGATCGGCTTTTTCCGTGTCCGCCTGAGAACTGACGGAGACGTATTCACCTGCCGCGATTGAGAGGGCACCGGCCACAAGGCCCGCGACGCCCGCCAGTAATATCTGATGGCGCGAAGAACCTGCTGCCGCAACTCCAACAATGAGACTCGCGGTGGACACAATGCCGTCGTCTACGCCAAGAACGGCTGCCCGTAACCATCCGATCCTCTCGGCGCGGTGCCGCTCTGGATGTGCATCATCACTGTTTTCTGGTCGTTAAGTTAAAGTGGTAGTCATTCGCTCCATCCGGAATCGCACCAGTTTCTATCCCACGGTTTGCACATCTGCGGCATCGTCATTTTCGGGACCCCGGCAAGTAATGCGTCCGCTTCTGGCCACGCGGTGCGCGAGGATCCCATTGGTTAGCAGCCCAAAACTGCGACCTTACGGGATGCGTCACGCGGCCTTGGCGGTTTCCATGTCTTCCGTGTACTTACCGAAGCGAGCTTTGCTGTTGCACCAGGCGCGGTGATGGAACGCTTTTTGTGCGTTGGCCACATTCGCCTGATCACCTTTCCAGGCCTTGAGGACGGGAGCTTGTAACGCGCGGCCGTAGGAAAAGCTCAATTGCCAGGGCAAGTCGCCAAACTGATTCATTGCGCTGAGATGTTCTGTAGCTTGCTGATCCGTTTGCCCGCCAGAGAGAAAAACGATACCAGGGACAGCGGCAGGAACGGCTCGTTTTATACAGCGCACCGTAGCTTCTGCCACTTCCTGGACTGAAGCTTGCTGTGGAGAGTCCTTTCCTGAAAGAACCATGTTCGGCTTCAGCAGCATCCCTTCCAGTGAAACACGATGCTCGTACAAAGCGTGAAAGACGCTTTCGAGTGTTTGCTGCGTCACCTCGAAATGACGTTCGATCGTGTGCGTGCCATCCATAAGCACTTCCGGTTCGACGATCGGCACCAAGTCGCCTTCCTGACAAAGCGCGGCATAGCGTGCGAGCGCTTCGGCATTTGCCGCGATGCATGGGTGTGTAGGAATATTATCGCCGATCGCGATGACGGCGCGCCATTTAGCAAAACGCGCTCCAAGGTCCCGGTATTCCGCCAAACGCTCGCGCAAGCCGTCAAGGCCCTCGGTGATCTTTTCGCCTGGAAAGTTCGCCATCGCCTTGGCGCCTTTGTCCACCTTGATCCCAGGAATGATTCCTTGGGCTTCCAGCGCTTTTACGAAAGTGCGACCGTCCCGAGTCTTCTGGCGAATCGTCTCGTCGAAAAGAATGACCCCGCTGATGAATTCGCCCACGCCGCCGGTCGTAATCAGAATCTCACGATATGCCCGCCGGTTTTCCTCTGTTGAAGGAACGTTTATGCTTTTCAATCGCTTCTCGATAGTTCCTGTGCTTTCATCTGCGGCCAGGATCCCCTTCCCCGGTGCGACGAGCTTTTTTGCTACTGATTGCAAATTGTCATTTTTCATAACTGTTTTCTGATGGTTGAGGAGTGAATCATAATCGCCTCTGTTGCAATTGGCTTGGAGAAATTGCCAACGAAATGGATGCGCGCAAGGAGCCAGAGTTTCCAAGCCAGCGTGTGGAAAAGCGAACAAGTAAGATCACAATAGCGCTCAGCACTTTTCTTCGACTCGGAATCTAATTTGTGGTATACGAAAACTCGATGTTAAGCAGGATAACGGTTTCGGTTATCGCTGCTGTCACGCTCGTGGCGGCCCCCCTGGGATCCGCCGCGCGATCGTGCATCCTCGTCAACGCGGCAAGTCAAAAGGCTTGTCAACCGAGGTGCTGCGCGAACATGACGTGTTGTGTCACGTCGCCAAAGAATACAGCTTCTTCGTCGCAGCCGCTTGCCAAGACTGGTTCGGCATCGGAGACAAATACGATATGCGCGCCGACGGACTTTGTCGTTTCGCTCGAGCAATTACGGGAGGATCGGTCGTTAGGCAGAATCGACCCAGTACCAGCTGCACTGTCGCCACCGCGACTTACGCTGCTCTGCACTTTTCTCATCTGATCCAAGGACGCTGACGCCCGGGGTGTGCCCACTCGTTGGCACGCCTGGTCTTCAACCGCAGTCCTGGATCAATGAAAACGACAACTTTTTTAATCTTATTAACTACATCTCTATCAATTCAGAGTCAGATCGCCGCTAAGGGCGGCGAATACGATGCTGCTTCGGCACGCCTGTCGTTAGCCGCAGTCACGCGTGCTGTGCTGGACAATAATCCGGCGATCAAAGAAGCCGAGAACCGCTGGCGCGCCGCAGTTCAGCGCGTGCGACAGGCGAACGCTTGGGACGATCCGCGCATAGCCGGCGAATCGAGGGTGCATCGGTACGTCGATGTGCCGCCGAATGCGTTCATGGACCAAGCGGTCACGGTCGAGCAACTGATCCCGATCACCGGCAAGAATCTGGTTCGGGGTCGCGCCGCCGCGGCCGAAGCATTGTCGGTTTTTGAAGAAGTAAGACGCGCCGAACTCGACGTGGTCGCCAAGGCGCGAACTGCTTATTTCCAGTTGGCGAATGCTGATGACCAGCTCGAGATCAACAACAAAAATCTCACCTCACTGAAACAAATCGCCGATGTCAGCCGCTCCCGATACGAAACGGGTTTGGAGAGCGCGGCGAATGTGCTGGTTGCTGAAACGGATTACAGCAAACAGCTGGAAGCGCGGCGAGACCTGGAGCGCAACCTGTCTGACGCGCAGTCGCAACTAAACACGCTGATGAATCGTGACGCGTTCGCGCTGCTCGGAGTGCCCGCGGTCGCAAACTTTAGTCACGCGAATCTCTCTTTGACCAGGTTGCGAACGACCACGTTGGCGCAGCGGCCTGAAGTTCAGATGGCTCGCGTAAAGATCGACGGCGAGAAATCAAAACTTCAGCTCGCGCACCGCGCATGGATTCCCGATCCGGCGCTGATGGTAAAAGGTCAGCGCTACAACGATGCCGCAGAGGCGGTAAGTGAACTCGACGCCGGCGTGTCGTTCACAGTTCCGTGGATAAACCCGAGTAAGTACTCGGCGGGTGTACGAGAGGCTCGCGCAAACCTTGCTGCTGCTGAGCAGGGACTTGAGCGTGAACAAAAAGAAGCGCTGCGGCTGTTGCGTGATCAGTTGGCAAAGATCGAGACGTTTCATCATCACGTTGAGTTATTCCGCGACAAGCTGGTGCCACAGGCGCAGCAAGCATTCGAAGCAACGCAGCTGAGTTATGAATCGGGAAAAGCGACGTTTCTCGATTGGATCAGCGCACAACGCAACATTCGCGACATCGAAGCGATGGGGCGGGAGCACTTGGCGCATTACCAAATCGCTGTCGCTGAATTGGAGGCAGTCATCGGCGCTGATGTTTACGCAGCGACGCCGCCCTCTCCGAAATAGGGAAGATCGCGATGAAGGCGCTTACACAAAAAATCGCAGCGTTGCTCGCGCTCGTTGCATTGGCCCTCTATGCGACTTCATGCACACGGAGAGATACTTCAGGAAAACCGAGCAGCGTGGATTACTGGACCTGCACGATGCACCCTTCGGTGCATGCAAAAGCGCCCGGCAAATGCCCAATCTGCGGCATGGACTTGGTGCCGGTGATGAAGCAGGGCGAGGGCAAAGCCCGGGCATCGCTAAGGCAAGGCAAAACAACGGGCACGAGCGGCGGGATGCAAGACATGCCGGGTATGCCAGGGATGAAAGAGAGCGAGATGAAAGCTAACGAAAAACCAAGCGAGTTCGTCGTTCCCGTGGAGCGCCAGCAACAGATCGGGGTGCGCTACGCGAACGTGGAGCGCAAACCGCTTAGTCACACTATCCGCGCAGTCGGCCTCATCGTGCCTGACAAAGCACGTAACTGGCAGTTTGTGTCGCGAGTGGATGGTTATGTGCAAAAGCTGGATGTTACCGCCCCTGGCGAGTTGGTGGCGAAAGATGCGCCTCTCTTGTCGATTTACAGCCCGGACTTGCTCACCAGCGAGCGGGAGTTCGTCGAGTTGTTGCGCATGCGCGACCAGGCCAAGAGCAAAGATGCGCGTGAGACGCCGCAGCGTTTGATCGAATCGGCAAGGCGCCGGTTGCAACTTTGGAATGTCACTGAGCAGCAGATCGCCGAGTTGGAAAAGTCTCGCAAGGCCTTGGACACACTGACGCTGCTTTCCCCGTTTCGCGGTGTCGTGCAATCGGTGCCCCTTGAGCAAGGCAAGAACGTGAAAGTAGGCGACATGCTGGTGGAAGTCGCCGATCTGGGCGTCGTTTGGGTGTGGGCGGAGTTTTACGAAAACGAACTGCCGATGTTGCAGGTCGGTCAAAAAATCGACATCACCACCAAATCTTATCCGGGAGAGAAATTCGAAGGCACCATCGGCGTTATCAACCCATTTCTGGATGAAACGAAACGCACCGCTAAGGTGCGCATCGACATTGCTAATCCCGATTTCAAGCTGCGGCCTGGAATGTACGTTAACGCCGAGCTTGGCATGGACATGGGTGAGGCGCTCACGGTTCCTGTCAGCGCGGTGATGCCAACCGGAACGCGCAACGTGGTGTTCGTAGATAAGGGCGAAGGCAAACTTGAGCCGCGAATTGTCGAGCTCGGCCCGAAATAT
>JBEDUS010000396.1:0-9133 GCA_040414975.1 Candidatus Udaeobacter sp. | reverse complement strand
CTCATGATCGTTTTGAGCATTGGACGAAGGGCAATCGCTGGGACCGCTTGCGCGGCAAATATCTCGTTCCAAGAAGAGAACTTCGAAGAGCGAAAATCGTCCTGCTTGTGCGCGACCCCCGGGATTGTTTCGTATCTCTCTACTTACAAATGACGCGGCGCGATCCCAGCGCCGATGCAGCATTGAAGCAAAAATCTGTCAGTGAACTACTGCGCGACAAGAGATTTGGAATCCGCGGTATTGTCCGCGCAATGAACGATTGGCTTGACGAATTTTCAGGTCAAAAAGATTTCGCCGTCATCCGGTACGAAGCATTGAGGGCGTCGCCCGCTGAACATTTTCGAAACCTGCTTGCGGTAGTCGGCGAAACTACACCCGATATGTCGATTTTTCAGGAAGCGCTTGAGTTTTCGCGCTTCGAGAACATGCAAAAGTTAGAAGCAGCGGGAGTTTTTGATTCGAAGATCCTGCATCCGGGTGACGTGCGTGATCCTGAGTCGTTCAAAGTGCGTCGTGGAAAAGTAGGGGGTTATCGAGAGTATCTTTCGGCCGAAGATTTAGAGTATGCTGCAGGTGCATTAATGAAGCTCGATCCGCAGTTTAGCTACGGCGCCTGAGAGAAGCCTGAATCCAAAACATCTGACCGATTTCGCCCGACGCGTGTCCTGAGTTTGGCGGTGATCAATTCGATGAAGCCGTTGGCCGGATGCAACTAGTTTCGTAGCGAGCGCACTGCTCAAACAGATAATCCGTCCATTTGTAAGCACGCACTGCTATCGAAGGCGAACCATGAAAAGAATAATCGCATTCGCCGGAATGGTCTTTCTTTGGGCGTCATCTGTGACTGGCGAAGAGAAGACGGTGATTCGATTCGGGCACTTTCCAAACATTACCCATGCGCAGGGAGTGATTGCACACGCACTTTCGCGGCAAGGGAAGGGCTGGTTTGAACAAAAACTGGGTCCAAATGTTCAAGTCCAGTGGTTTACTTACAATGCTGGGCCATCAGCGATCGAAGCGATCTTTGCCAGGTCGCTCGATGTCACTTACGTGGGTCCTGGTCCCGCTCTTAACGCCCATTTCAAATCGAACGGTGAGGAAATTCGTGTAATCTCCGGCGCAGCCAACGCTGGCGCCGCTCTCGTAGTTAAGCCTGATTCTCCTATCAAAGCGCCAGCAGACTTTCGCGGAAAAAAAATCGCAACACCACAACTCGGCAACACGCAAGACATTTCCTGCCGGGCTTGGTTAAAGGCGCATGGTTTCAAAATCACGCTAACGGGCGGTGCCGTCTTGGTAATCCCCACAGCGAATCCCGACCAACTCGCGCTTTTGCAAAGAGGTTCCGTTGATGCGGTGTGGACTGTCGAGCCGTGGGTAACGCGCCTCGAGCGTGACGCGAAGGCGCGGGTCTTTCTCGAGGATAAGGATACGATCACCACATGGCTTGTCTCCAGTGTGAAGTTCCTGCGCGACAGGCGCGACTTGGCAAAGAAAATCGGGGAGGCGAACGCGGAATTAACGAAATGGATTCAGCAGAATGAAGCCGAAGCGCAGAAGTTATTGATCGAAGAATTGAAAGCAGAAACGCGGGCTGACTTTTCGCCAGACGCTGTCGCGCAAGCGTGGAAGCGGATTCAATTTACCAGTGAAGTATCACGCGATTTGGTTGCCAAGTCGGTACAGGACGGAAAGGACGCAGGTTTTCTAAAAGGCTCGACAGACACGTCGAAGTTGATCGAAGTTCCGTAATGCCCCGAGCTGGTCGCCACCATTCCTCAGCTACTGAGGAGCTGCAGGTGATCGCGCCCTCGAAGCTTGCGATCGAGAAGGTGTCGAAGCGTTTTAGAGGCGCGTCTGGTTCGGTGCTCGCGCTGGACCGGGTGAGCCTGAACGTCGCCGAGGCTGAATTTGTCTGTTTGGTCGGCGCCAGCGGCTGTGGCAAGACGACGTTGCTCAATATTATTGCCGGCTTGGAAAAACCGGACAGCGGCACGGTGTTGGCAGACGGCAAGCCGGTTACTGGCCCCGGGCAGGAACGACTCGTAATGTTCCAGGAACCGGCGCTATTTCCATGGCTCGACGTTTTTGGAAATGTTCTTTTTGGGCTAAAGCTCAAGCCGAATCTTACAAATAGAGACCGGCGCGAGGTTGCGAAATATTATCTCGAACTCGTCGGCCTGAGTCGATTCGACCACGCAAACATTCACGAACTTTCCGGTGGAATGAAGCAGCGCGTGTCGCTCGCAAGCGCACTTGCGCCGAATCCGCGCGTGCTGCTAATGGACGAACCATTCGCCGCCCTTGACGCCCTCACCCGCGAACAGCTTTATGGCGACATTCAAAAGATCTGGAAAGCCCGTCGTAAAACCATCGTCTTTGTCACGCACAACGTTCGTGAAGCGGCGTGCCTTGGAGATCGCGTCCTGCTTTTTTCGCCTCATCCCGGTCGTATCCAGGAGGAATTCACTGTGGATCTGCCACGACCGCGAGACATTAACAGCGTCGATCTTGCCGCTCATGCCACACGAATTACGAAGGCTTTGAGGAGTGTTGGACAAGCTGAGGCTGCTGCTGCCAAATGAAACGATTTCTCCTGGCGGTCGCATTTTTTGCCGTTGTCGTTTTGCTTTGGGAAGCAGCGTATCGGGCCGAAATTTGGTCGCCTGTGCTCCTTCCGTCCCCCGGACAGGTGGTAAAGTATTTACAGGGCGCTGCGGCCGATGGAACGCTCGCGAACGCGACCATAATAACAATGCGGCGCTTGCTGGTGGGCTACTTCATTGGCCTTGTCGTGGGACTTCCTCTCGGACTCCTGACAGCGCGATGGAAAGTGTTTGGCGATACGATCGGAACGCTGGCTCTTGGTTTACAGACATTGCCCAGTGTCTGCTGGGTCCCCCTAGCTCTCCTGTGGTTCGGTCAGACAGAAGCAGCCATGCTTTTTGTGGTGGTGATGGGGACGCTTTGGTCGGTGATCATCGCGACGGAGACTGGCGTGCGCAATGTTCCGCCGATCTACCGTCGGGCCGCTTTGACCATGGGATCGAAGCGATTGCACACGTGGCTCAAAGTCATCCTGCCAGCCGCGCTTCCCTTCATCGTTAGTGGAATGAAGCAAGGCTGGGCCTTCGCGTGGCGCTCTCTTATGGCCGCTGAAATTTTCGTGACAATCCTGACTGGTTTTGGTCTTGGTCAGCTTCTCCATTATGGCCGCGAACTGAGCGCCATGGAGCAAGTCATCGGGATCATGATTGTTATTGTCGTGATCGGTTTGCTAGCCGACAAAATTTTCTTTTCGCCCATCGAAAAGTTTCTGCATCGGCGCTGGGGAACGAGCCAGGCATGAGGTTGGGACATGGCAGGGCGCGCACTTCGGCGCAACGCGAGGTGCGCATCACCAACAAACTGGGATTGCATGCGCGGCCGGCGGCACGATTCGTGAAACGCGCACGGAGCTTTCGATCGGAAATTTGGCTGGTGAAAGAGGACAAACGTTTTTCAGCCTCCAGTCTTATCGACGTTCTACGAGCCAACCTCGATTGCGGTGCGACAGCTACGCTCGAAGCGCACGGGATCGACGCAGATGAGGCTCTGGATGGCTTGGAGGAATTACTCGCCGAATTCCACCAAACGGAAACTGATTAGCGCAAGGGTCGCGCTACCAGGATTCCGCTGTCCGAGTGGTAGCGGTGAAGGTAATTCGAAAGCTCTGAATCCACGACGACGTGACCGTAATTGCTGGGCGAAGAAGCATGCATGAAATGCAAGACGCCGTCGCTTGTTCTCAATGCGAGGCCAACATGCGCTGTGGAATAGAGTCCACTCCGGTCGCGCGAAATGATTCCTATGACGTCGCCACTACGCAACTTCGGCTCGATTTTAGCGACCTGGTTTTTCGGGATTTCATAGAGCGGCCGCGACGACACATTCGCTTCCATGCGCGCAAGCGGCCCGAGCAACGAGCGATTCGCAGCAAGATAACGATAATGCCGCCAGCCGGAACTCATTTCCCGCGCGGAATGTGGAACGCTGCGGCCGCCCAATTCGCGCGTCAGATCGTCTACAAGTCCGCGGTGATCATTGTCATAAAGCCAGTCTTCCAAGTAATGCAGCCGCGAAAGATAATCGCCGGTGCATTCGCCGCCGCGATACCGGTCAAGCTCGATGTAATGCAATAAACTTTCCGGAGTCCAATTCGATTCCGGCTCATTAAGCATTCGGGCGAAACCGAGGGCGATTTCGAAAAAGGTCCAGCAGTCCATTCCTTGAAAATTCACTGACGGCGACTCGATCCGATTATCGATCTCAAGAGTGAAATGTTTATAACGCGTTCCGACTAACGCCTGTCCTACTGCCGCAGTCCGTTCCCCAATCGGCATAGCTTTCCAGTTCCCGGCTTTCGCCTTTGAAACCAGTCGATTGAACTGGTCCTGTCCTTTAAAGACAGTACTGAACGGCAAGCGCGATACAGACGCGAACGCGACCGAACAAACCAATAGTACGGGGACAAAGACTTTCCAACCTCGCATGACCCACAACTCAACGCCGAATTCAGTTTCAATCAACTCCTGAAGCGGATACATCGCAGCAAAAGGTTTTGCTTCGCTGTGGCGCACTTATATCCTTCTGGAATCGTGCCAATTCGTTTTCCAAAAAAGACCCGAAGAAACATTGTTCGCCAATCGCCTGACGGCGCAATCACTGAGCGTTCCACCCGAGTCCGTCTGCGCCCGCGAGCCGACTGGCATAAGCGCAATTTTCTTACGAGCGTCCTGATCCCGTCACTTTTTGTTAAGCGGGCAGGTGGTCGCGCGCCGCCGCCTCCGCAGTTCCCAAAGATCCGAGAAGGCGAGATCTGTATTACATGGATCGGCCACGCTTCATTCCTTGTTCAGACTCACGAAGTCAATGTCTTGATTGATCCGAACTGGTCGAAGTGGCTCAAGGTAATCAAGCGTCTGAAGCAACCGGGTTTCGAGATTCATCATTTGCCGTCAATCGATTTTGTCTTGGTGACTCATGCTCATTTCGATCACCTGGACCGGCGCACCCTGCGCCGCGTAGCGGCCGACCAGCCGATCGTTGTGCCGAGGGGCGTAGGCAACCTGGTACACGGTCTCGGCTTTCACATCGTACACGAGCTCGATTACTGGCAAACAGTCGAACTGGGCCCGCTCAAAATCTCACTCACGCCTTGTCATCACTGGGGTGCGCGGTTTCTCGCAGATTTGCACCGTGACTTTGGCGGGTTCGTCATCGCGGCAAATGGGCGCACCATTTTTCACTGCGGCGATAGCGCCTACTTTCCCGGTTTTCGAGAAATTGGCGATCGCTACAGTATCGAGATTGCGCTGCTTCCCATCGGTGCATACGAAGCGCCAACTGGCCGCGAGGTCCACATGAATCCAGAACAAGCGATTGAGGCCTTTCTTGAGCTTGGCGCCAAGACTTTGATTCCGATGCACTATGGAACTTTTCGCCTCGGCTTTGAACCGCTGCACGAGCCCCCGCAACGTTTGCTCAAATCCGCACGCGAACACGGGATTGAAGAAAAAGTCCTCGTGATGACCGAGGGCAAGCCGGTTGTGCTATGAGGGGGAAAACGCTCAACGCTCAACGTCAAACGTCCAACGCCGAGTTCAAAAGAAATGCAACGCCTGTAATCGAATGGGCTGCAGATGGCGTTCGAGTCACTGAGTTGCCGAACGCAGATTATGGCGTAACGCGTGAGGTGCGGCGTTACGATCTTGAGGATCGACTATTGGATTTTGCAGTTAGCATTGTCGAGTTGACGGAATCCTTGCCGAATACAGGGGCTGGAAATCACATCGCAGGCCAACTTTTGCGTTGCGGAACATCGCCTCTGTCCAATCACGGAGAGGTTGAAGCAGCTGAATCACGAAAAGATTTTATTCATAAGGTTCGAATCTGCCTGAAAGAATTGCGCGAAACGAGGCGTTGGCTTCGATTGGCCGGTCGATTGAAAAAATTGGGACCCATCGCCGCGCGCTTCCTGCATGCCTCAATGAGGTCGACGAGCTCATCAGAATCTTTGCAGCCAGCGTTCGAACGGCTGAAAAGAATTCAAAATGATGACGCACTGCGCAGAATTGGGCGTTTGGCGTTTGGCGTTTGGCGTTTGGCGTTCTCCAATCTAAATGGTCGCTCCGCGCTCCACGCGCTCGGAAGTTCTTGGCGCGACAAGCGCAGGATTAATCGTCGTCTTCTTCTGCCTCATTCTCCTCTGGCACAATCCGCTCGTTTTTTGGAACGACGATTACGAATTGTCTGTTTTGCCCGTCTTCGCAGACATGGCACGCAGCTGGTCTGAAGGCCACTGGCCAATCTTAAGTCCCTATTCGTGGGTGTGCGGCAACCTCGCTGGGGAATTTCAGTACGGGGTCTTTTCTATCTTTGTAAATGCAGTCATAATCGTCGTCTGGAAATTTCCCTTCACATTTCCTCAGCAAGCGGCTGCTGTTTCCATTGCGCATCTTTTCGCCTTGGCAGTCGGCGCGTTTTTGCTCGCACGCGATCGCCAAATTTCACGTCCCCTGTCGATTTTTGTCGCACTAATCGCCTCTTTGAGCGGTTGGATCATTTGCTGGGGCGCTTCCGATTGGTTCGGTGCGCTTGGCGCCTTTACATGGCTGCCTTGGGCGTGGTGGGGCGCGGCACGGGCTCTCGATCCGCACCGAAGCAAATGGAAATTCCTCTGGCTGGCGCCGTTTGTGTACCTAGTCGTTACCGGCGGTTTTCCCTACACGGTTTTGATGCTCCTCCTCTTGATTGCATGGCTCGTCATCAAGTCGTTAACGGAAACTCGCAGCATTTCTTCGGTAGTGCCGTTGCTTCTTGGCGTGGCACTCGGCTTTGGGTTGTCCGCTCCCGCGTGGCTCGCAATTCTTGATTTGGTTCAGGGTTCAGCCCGCGAATTGCAGCCGGCGAGAGCGCATTGGCAATGGCTTGTTCCTCCGTCGTCATTACCCGGATTGATATTGCCATCCTGGACCGTTAATTGGTCCGATTTTTCCAATCGCTATTTGGCCCACGCGGCAATGGAACTGGCTTGTGGGCTTGCCGCTCCGGCCGCGCTGATCGCCGGGTTGGCCTGGTGCGGACGCTTGCTCGTTAGGCAAATCAAATGGGAGTTAGTGCTGCTCGTGCTAGTGCTCGTGCTTTGCATGATTCCGACAGCCGGGCTTTTTAGGTGGAGCTTTCGCTGGTTGCCATTTTTTCATCTGGTCCTCGCGATCTGCGCCGCGGAAGCGCTGCGCGTTCAGCCGGGATCGGCGACCCTGGCTGCGACTGCTCTCATAATCACTGCCGTTACGGCCATTGCGATGCTACTCCTGCGCACGACTGGTTCGCACGCTTTTCCGCTTACATGGATCTTTCTTGGACTCGCGGCGTTTTGGTTCCTGTCGACGCTTTTGGTGCCTGGTTCTGAATTTCAGAAGTGGCCGCCAATGGTGATCACGTTCTTAGCATTGTTGGCTACATATATTTGCATCCCGACCAACTGCGGTGTTCCAAGGTACAATTTCTCCCAGGCACTGCTGGAACCCGCGCCGCTCGATACAGGGCGTCTTTATCTCAGCATTTATCCGTGGGCGGAGCTCACTTATTGTGTATCGAATAAACCACAGCCAGTGGGCGAGGTTCTGCGCCCGGGAAGTACATCGATGTGGGCAGGATTGCATTTTATTAACGGCTATAGCCCGATTCGCGCAGCTGGCGTGGCCCGGGCATTCGAAACTTCGATTCATGGCGAAATTAATCCCAGCGTGGGAAGTTATTTGCTCAGTAACCAGGCGGGCAAGGATGGAGAACTAGCCTTACTGGGCGTAGATGGAATTGTTGTCGCACGAGAATTAGATATTACACCCCAGCCGACCGCCGAGTGGGAACCGGTTGTTACAACAGACGAAGGACGAGTCTTTCATCGACGCGGCGCGCCGTTGGCGCGAGTGCGCTCGATAACTTCCATCGATTCGCGGCCCGGGCAGCAATTTGCCATAGCGACCGTCTCGCGAATCAAAGATCTGCGAAATCGCGCCGAGGCAGACGTCGATGTGCCCTATGGCGATCGTCCTGCTCTACTTGCCTTTTCCAGGCCATATTTTCGCGGATACGAAGCGCGGCTGGGCAATCGAAAACTCGCTGTCACTTCCTATCGCGGATTATTTCCAACTGTCGAAGTCCCGGCCGGCGCGCATGGACGGCTGGCTCTCATTTATCGACCAGCCTGGTTAATTTGGGGAGGTGCGACCGCTGCCGCGAGCATTCTTGTAATCCTTTTGACGTTCCTTGGCATGGTTGACAGGCACGGCCGCTGTTAGCCGCCAAGCAAGAGGTTCGGTGATGATAGAGCTTGAACGACGTTACAACTCGATGTGGCCTCAAGCTTCCACTCGCCTGAGAAAGTGGATTGGTGCGAGGCCTCGTCTACTTAAGCTTGGCGCATTAAGCGTCCTGTTCGCTGTCCTGCTGACACCTTCGATCTGGATGTTGAGCGTGATCCCGCCGCTTTGGAGAGATGTTGACGCCTATGTTCAAATAATGCACCCGCCGGGCCCAGGAACGATCCTGCAATATGGTCCGCTCTACTGTTTCGTCGCGCGAGTTCCGCTCTACTTCGGGTACCTTATATACTGTTTACAAGCCGGGACTCCGCTTCCGACAGCTTCCTTCTTCGTTCATCCAGTCCTCACCGATTCGGGCGTTTTCGTCCTGCTCTTGTGGCAACACCTCTCCCTCTGCCTTGCCTCGTTATATCTGATCGCCGTAATGACTCGACTCTTCTGGGTTCGTTTCGGTCTAGCCGTTGGTTGGGCGGCCAATCCGCTATTCTACACCTTTGCGCACTGCGTGGGCACTGAAACGCTCAGCATGATTCTCGTCCTCCTCATCGGCGCGACAGGCCTGAGAATTACTCGATACGCCGGTAAGATTCCTAGGAAAGAATGGGTGGTGTTCGGCATTCTTCTCTGGCTTTGTATTGTGACAAGGCACATCAATGCTGCGCTGGCTGCACTTATGCCGGCTGCCTTCATTCTCTTGGGTGCATATCACTTAATCACGGTCCGATTCATCCAGCCGCAGGCTCTCTCCGAATGGCGGTGGTTAA
>JBEDUS010000395.1:0-5947 GCA_040414975.1 Candidatus Udaeobacter sp. | reverse complement strand
CCCGCTTATCGGATTTCAAATCGCCACTGAATAAACTCAACTGACAATCCACCAACTTCCAGGCTTCCGTTTCCGGTTCGGCTCACTTGTAAAATGCTTCCCTTAGGAAAGCAATAGAAAATAGCGTAACAATTTTTGCCTCTTACATGACCCAATCAGGTAGTCCGGCTGGAGAAGAGACCCCTCGACGGGTGGCAGTCGTCGCTGCCGGAGTGGTAAGTCCGTTGGGGTTTGGACTGGCCGAGACCCTCAATTCGCTCCGGCAGGCAAGGGATTGCGTCACGGCGGTGACACGATTTTCGGTAGCTGGATGTCGCTGTAAAACCGCTGGTCAAGTACCCGATGATCGCCTGCTCGCTAGCCGGAACAAAGGGCTTCGCACCAAACGCTTGCATCGCGCGTCGCACATGATGATTCATGCGCTAAGAGAAGCCGCAACGCAGATGTCTCAGTTTGAGCCCGAGTTAATGGTGATCGGAACGACGAGCGGTGGCATGTCTTACGGGGAACAATATTACCGATCAGTGCGCCAATCAGGGGATCTGCGACATGCGCCGACATGGATCGCCAACTACCCCGTACAAAAGCCGGTAATCGATGCGCAGGAAGAAGTTCTCGGGGTTTCTGTGCCATGTCAGGTGATTGCGAATGCCTGCGCTTCGGGCACAAATGCAATTGGTCATGCCTTCGAGTGTGTGCGATCGGGCCGCTACCAGCGTGTCTTGGCGGGAGGGTATGACGCCCTTTCGGAGCTGGTCTTTACGGGCTTCGATTCTCTTCAAGCCTCGACGCCGGAGAAATGCCGCCCATTTGATCGAAACCGCGCCGGTATGGTGCTGGGTGAAGGTGCCGCCATTCTCGCCCTCGAAAATCTGGACCTCGCTCGAAAACGCAGGGCCCCGATCCTGGCGGAAATTGTCGGCTACGGGATTTCCACGGATAATTTTCACATCACGCAGCCAGACCCTTCCGGCATCGGCCCGCGACAAGCGATGGAGCGAGCTCTCCAGAGTGCGCATGTTTCTGCAGACGAAATCAATTACATTAACGCGCACGGAACTGCCACGATTTTTAATGATGCGGCCGAAGGAAAGGCGATTAGCGCGTTATTTGATGGTGTCCCGGTGAGTTCGACTAAGAGCATGATGGGTCATTCACTCGGAGCCGCAGGCGCGGTCGAAGCAATTGTTTCTTTGCTGGCGCTCCGCGATCAATTTCTACCTCCCAACATCAATTTTGGCGTCTTGGACGACCATCTCGATCTAAACATTGTGGCGAACGAGTCGCGACCGGCTTTTGTGCGGACGGCGCTTTCAAATTCATTTGGCTTTGGTGGGGCGAATGCTTCGATTCTGATTCGCAGGATTGAAGCATGAGTTTGGCGATCGCCGGAGTGGGGTTGGTGACCCCTCTTGGAAATGGCGTCGATGCCGTATGGGAGCGGCTGCTTCGTGGCGATGAGGCGTCCCCGACAGCAATTTCAGAACAGTTTGGGAACCGATCCTACAGCGCTTTCCGAGTACCCGAATCGGCGGTCACCGGTTTGGCGCATCCGCGTCTTCGCCGGGCGAGTGTGATCTCGCGATTTGCCGCAGCGGCAGGTTTGGAAGCGCTGAAAGCTGCCGGGTTAAAGGTGGATTTGCAAAATGCGGGACGAATTGCGCTAATCTCCGCCATCTCCAATGGAGGCGTGATCTACACCAAGCGCTTCTACCGCGATGTCGTGGAGACTGGTGCGCAGTCGGCGAGTCCTCTCTTGTTCCCGGAAACAGTCTTCAATGCGCCCGCGAGCCATCTCGCGGCAATTCTGGGTGTTACCGGGACCACTTATACCGTCGTTGGCGACGGAGCAGTGGGCCTATTGGCGGTAAAAATGGCAGAGGACGTGATGACCGATGAGTCGCTTGATTATTGCCTGGTGGTCGGCACCGAAGAAGTTGATTGGCTGCTATGTGACGCCTATCGGCGATGGCGTTTGCTTCGTTCGGCTCCACCGATCGAGCCATTTGATGGACGAAAGCGAGGGATGATTTTGAGCGAAGGAGCAGGAGCAATCGTGCTCGCACGAAGTGGGCCGATTACAATCGAAAGGGCTCATTCCGGTGGCTTTTACGGAAAGCGAACGGAAGCGGAGGAAATTTTGACGGCGATACTGCGTGATCTTAACCAAGGCGAAACCGACTTTGTCATCTCGAGCGCCAACGGCACGTTCATCGACGAGGCAGAGCAAGGAGCGTTGGAACGGGTGATCCCAAACACAATTGCTTACACGGCGAAGCCAGCATTAGGCGAAAGCGTAGGTGCTTCGGGGCTATGGCAAGTCATCCTCGGGGCCCAAGCCTTGCGTGATGGAGAGCTTCCACCTGTGCTTCACGCAGACCCAGCTATTTCGTTGCGGCTTTCGCGGTCGCGTATGTCCGTGGCGGGAGCGCGCCAGGCAATCGTCTTAAGCTCCGGGGTCAATCAGCAAACAGCAGGTTTACGGCTGGCAATCCGATGACTTTGATCCGGTTGCGGGAACTAGCCACCTTCAGGCTTCCGGTGCGGGACAAGCTCTTGTTACATATGTGATCAAAGACCGACCAGGAAATTGAGGCGCGGATTCGGCAAAAATTGCGTTAGCGGAGTGGGATGAGCTCCCAATTAGTTTTTTCATCTGCGATAGCAAGCCATGCGACGCTGGGAGGCGCGCCCTGATTGGCTCGCGTAACGCAGCCTGGATTTAGAAAAAGCACACCACCGCGTTTTTCGTTTCGCGGAACGTGCGTATGTCCGTGGAGTACGACGTCGACGTCATCCTGTAGGTGATCAGGAGGTATGTGTTGCAGCCGAAACTTCAATTTGCCCCGCACAAGGTCGACAACCAATGGCCATTCGTAGTTACTGTCGCAATTTCCTCTTACCACCGTGACTCGGGGTCCGATTGCGCGAAGCTGGTCAAGAATGGTCTCCATGCAAACGTCGCCAAGATGCCAGATTTCATCTGCTTCTCTGGCGATTTCGCTCACTTTTTCTGGCAAACGATTGTGCGTGTCTGCCAGAACGAAAATGCGCAAGGCGTTCTTTGATTTGTCGGGCGTTGTCATTGGGAGGCAAAAGTCATCTTTACAAACTGTTACGCGCCGCGCGCTTCAGCTGCATGTTTGGATGCACGCGTTGATTTGCGCGACGTCGGATGTTACGTAGCCTCGCCGGCCCTGCCATGAGTCAGAACTACAAAAATACTCTTAATTTGCCACGCACGGAATTTCCGATGAAGGCGAACCTCGCCGCGCGCGAGCCGGAAATGCTCCGCGTGTGGGAGGAAACGCGACTCTACCAGCAGATCCGGAAGTCACGGGAAGGTCGCGAGCTGTTTGTGCTCCATGACGGGCCGCCATTTGCCAACGGAGACGTGCACATGGGCACCGCGCTCAACAAGATCCTCAAGGATTTCGTGGTGAAATCGCAGACCATGCTTGGCAAACGCGCCCCGTACGTGCCGGGTTGGGATTGTCATGGACTGCCTATTGAATACAAGGTCGTGAAGGAATCGCGCGGCCTTTCGCCGCTGGAGATCCGGAAGAGGTCGGAAGGATTTGCGCGGAAGTTCATCGATATCCAGCGCAAGCAATTCAAACGGCTCGGTGTATTCGGCGATTGGGAGAATCCATATCTGACGATGGACCCCAAATATGAAGCAGAAATCTTGCGCGCTTTCGCCGTGTTCGTCGAGGAAGGTCTCGTTTATCAGTCGAAGAAGCCGGTCTTTTGGAGCACTGGCGCGCAAACCGCGCTGGCCGAGGCTGAGGTGGAATACCAGGAACGCAACGACACCGCAGTCTACGTGCGATTCCCGCTTCCTTCCGACCAAGTGGCGAAAATTGGTTTAGCAACAGATAAGCCAGTGAGCGTCGCGATCTGGACAACCACGCCATGGACATTGCCTGCAAATCTTGCGATCGCAGTGGATCCGGAGGCCGAATACGAGGTCCTGGGTAATGAGAAGGAGCGAGTAATCGTTGCGCGCAAGCTTCGCGATCAATTCATGCAGCAGACTCATTTTGCGGCGCCGGAAGACTTGGCGTTCGGTCTTGGCAAACAGCTCGTCGGGCTTCAGGCGCAACATCCATTTCTTGACCGAAAATCAATCATACTCGCTGCCGATTTTGTGACCATGGATAGCGGCACAGGGCTGGTGCACATCGCGCCCGGTCACGGCGAGGACGATTACTGGTTAGGCAGGGCCAATGGCTTGGAAATTCTGTCTCCGGTCGACGACCACGGGCGCTTTACCGAGGAAGCCAGGTTGCCGAATCTTACTGGAAAATATGTTTTCGATGCCAATACGGACATCATCAATTTGCTCCGCGAGCGGGGAATGTTACTCGGCCGACAGAATTTTCATCACTCCTATCCGTACTGCTGGCGTTCCAAAACACCGATCATCTTCCGAAATGTTGAGCAGTTCTTTATTCGAATTGATGAGCTGCGTGGCAGGGCGCTCGATGCCATTCATAACGAAGTGAAATGGATTCCAGGCTGGGGTGAAAACCGCATCGCAGGCACGGTGGAGTCTCGTCCCGACTGGGTGATTTCGCGCCAACGAAGCTGGGGCGTGCCGCTCCCTGTTTTTTATTCTAAGGCCGGAGAAGCAATTCTTGACGTAAAAGTCATTCGGAAGCTGGCCGATCTCGTCGCTGAGCATGGTTCAAACATTTGGTTCGAGTTGAGTGATGTTGATCTTGCCAAAAGACTCGGCCTTCCGCCCGGCACAACGAAACGCAACGACACGATCGATGTCTGGATCGACAGCGGCGTCTCGCACAAAGCTGTTTGCGCGCTACACCCGGAGCTGCGCGATCCTGCCGACATGTATCTCGAGGCGACGGACCAGCATCGCGGCTGGTTTCAATCGTCACTCATGACCAGCATCGCGCTCAATAATCGCGCACCGTACAAAATTTGCGTAACCCACGGGTTTGTTGTCGACCTGGATGGAAAGAAAATCTCAAAATCCAGCGCTTACGAAAAACCAGTAGACGCCAGCCATTTTGTAAACGAACACGGCGCGGACCTCGTTCGCTTATGGGCGAGCAGCATCGATTACACCGCTGACGTTCCATTTTCCGAAGAGATTTTCACGCGCTTGGGAGATACTTACCGCCGAATTCGGAACACGCTGCGCATTTTGCTCGGAAACCTTTACGATTTCCATCTAGCTGTGGCCGGGGTCGGTGACCTCGGGCCGCGGTCAACGCCCGCGACTACAACGTTGGTCGATCGCTGGATTTTGGAGCGTTTGAACGAGGTGATCGCTAATTGCCGATCGGCATACGAGGCATTCGAGTTTCACAAGGTTTATCATGCGCTTAACCAGTTTTGCGCCGTCGACCTAAGCAGCCTCTATATTGATATCACCAAGGACCGCATGTATTGCGATGCGGCGGATTCGCCTCGGCGTCGCGCAACACAAACTGTCATGCATGTAATTTTCGGCGCGCTATGCCGATTGTTAGCGCCGGTCTTGGTATTCACGGCCGAGGAATCGTGGCGACATTCAGCCCTGGGCGGGTCAGTCCACTTGCAGGAGTTCCCGCAACTGGAGCACCGAGGACATGAAGCGAGCGATCAGGTTGCCGAGCTCCTAAAATTACGCTGTGTAATCGGTCAGGCCATCGAGCAAGCCCGTCAGCAAAAGCTAATCGGGAATGCCCTCGAGGCTGCGGTTGTTTTAAATTCAAACTCCGATATTACGACGAAAATCAGCAAGGAAGAGCTGGAGGAATTTTTCATCCTGAGCGACTTAACCATCCGACAATCAGACGAAGCGAGCGCGGCCGTCACCATGACGGTCTACAAAAAATGCGCCCGCTGCTGGCGTCACCGGCCAGCCGTCGGCACGAGCAAAGAGCATCCCGAATTGTGCGATCGTTGCGAAAGCGTGGTCACAGCTCTATCAAAGAAA
>JBEDUS010000394.1:0-4303 GCA_040414975.1 Candidatus Udaeobacter sp. | reverse complement strand
CGGAGAGCGGCTTATCGATCCAAAGAACCGGTTAATCGCATCCAGAGCATGCTGTTTAGTAAAATCGCCTACAACTGTCACAGTCGCGTTGTTGGGCCAATAAAAGGTGCGATAGAATTCACGAAGTTTTTCAATCGGTACTTTTTCGATATCGGAGCGCCAGCCGATGACCGGGTGATGATACGGATGCGCTTGGAAAGCTGCTGCAAAGATCTCTTTTGTCAGCGCGCTTACCGGGCTGTTCTCACCTCGCTCGTATTCGTTGCGGACGACGACCATCTCGGCTTGACGGTCTTCTTCGCGAAGCGCGAGGTTCTGCATGCGATCAGCTTCCAACTCGGCCACAAGATCCAGGCGTTCGGATGGAACCGTGGCGAAATAGTTCGTTCGATCGTAAGAGGTCGTTGCATTGATTTCGGCTCCGTAGCGAGACAGCATCGTGGCATAACTGTTTCCGTTGCGCTGATTGTAACGCTCCGTCCCTTTGAACATCATGTGCTCCAGCAGATGCGTCGCGCCGGTTGTGCCGGTTACTTCGTTTCGTGATCCGACATGGTAGGTAACCATGAATGTCACTACGGGTGCGGAATGGTCTTCCAGCAGAAGCACGGCGAGATCGTTCGATTTCAGCCGATATTCTTCGATGCCGCCGCTTTCTTTAATTCGTTCAAAAGGCTCATCGGCGGCGATCGTGGCAACGGCTTGGAGGGAAACGAGTAACAGCAAACAAAACGGCTTCATAAAGAGATGACAGGGGCGACGGACCATACCCATGTTGTCGCAAAGCGCCAACAAAACTCAGCAATGGGTGAGCGCCAGCGAGTTCCTGGACTTTGCGGCTGCACTGAGGTCTGCACCTCCACGCGGGCCAACGATTCACCGGTCGTCGTAAAGCAGACACCTTTTAGGTTTGTCGTGCCGAAATCCAGACCTATTAAAACCGGCACAGTCACAGCGGCTGAATCATCGATTAGCCGGCTGTACGGGGACCGTCGTCAGATTTCCCGCTGGAACTGTTTTTCGGCGAGAAAGCCTTTCCCTCGACCTCAGCAGGCAACGGAATCATAACTCCCCCTTTGCACTCTCCTGGCAAAGTCTTCTTTCGCGGAAACAAGCCTGCTAAGCAGTCTTTTACCGTGGCCAGACGCTCCGAACGATGAGAGCCGGTTCCGCGCTATACACCTTAACTTCCCGATGACATGCCGTAGGATTTGCTGGTGCCTCGGCTCTTGGTCGGGAGGTAGTGCGGCTGTTTCCTCTAGACCGTGCACGAAGCCTTGGATCAGGGCAGCTCCGATGTTAATCTTATAGACATTCAGCATCGCAGCAGCCTTAGTATCTTCGGGGTGAATTCCACTACCACCATGCAGGACGAGCGGAATTCCGGTGCTTTTCGCGATCTCCCTCAAGAGGTCCAAATCAAGGCGCGTCTTCTGGCCGTGCACTGATCCAACCGAAACGGCCAAAGTGTCGGTTTCGGTCTTCTCTGCCATCTCCGCCGTGTCATGCGCGGCAGCTGTAATTGCATGGCCCCCCTGATACTCACCGCCGAACAACCCAATTTCAGATTCGAGAATTGCGCCCGACTCGTGTGCCATTTCCGCGAAGCGTGTTGCGCCAGCTATGTTCTCGGCCAACGGCAGATGGCCTCCGTCATACATCACAGAATAGTAGCCCCGGCGAAGGCTGCGAAAAATGTTGCTGTCTTTTCCGGGATGATCCTGGTGCATTAATACCGGCACCGGAGCCTTTTCTGCTAGGGAACGAATCAGGCCAGAGAGTTCGTCCATTCCGCCATAGTTGAAATTTATAAAGTCGGTCTGAACCATGACGGGCGCGTCTTCAAGCTCAGCGGCTTCGATGACCGCGCGCGCCATCTCGAGGTTGCTAACATTGAAAGATGGCACGGCAAACCTGTTTTTGAAGACGTAAGCGAGAAATATTCTTGGTTTTGTAACAAACATAAGTTGATCTTTTTCGGAAGACCCGAGAACGGAGCGGGCCATTGTGAAATGGCGATTAACCCGCCACCATAAGTCGAACGACCTCATCGTGGTTTGTTTGCGAGATAAGGCGCTCCCCAACCTTTTCGCCGCGGCGCAAAACCAGAATCCGGTCGCTAACTTGAAAAATGTCGTTCAGATTGTGAGAGATGAAAATCACTCCTACCCCGCTCTTTTTGAGTTTCTGGATTATTTCCATGACTTTCCTTTGCTCAGGCACACCAAGAGCGGCGGTCGGTTCATCCATGATCAACACGCGCGCTTTCCAATGGATTGCACGTCCAATCGCGACCGATTGACGTTGGCCGCCCGATAAAGACCGGAGCGGACTCTCTGGGTGCTGAATATGGATATCAAGGTCCTGCAGGGTCTCCACGGCCTCTTGCCGCATCCGTCGACGGTCGACGAATGGCAGTCCAACGATGCGCTTGAGTATTTCTCGGCCAAGAAACACATTGCCGCCAACATCCAGATTGTCCGCAATCGCCAGATCTTGATAGATTGTCTCGATGCCCGCATCCCTTGCCTGATGCGGCGTCTCAAAATGTATTACCTGGCCACGATATTTAATAGTGCCCCTATCGGGCTTGTGGACTCCGGAGATCGTCTTAATCAACGCAGATTTGCCCGCGCCGTTGTCTCCTGCCAAGGCGAGAACTTCGCCAGGATAGAGAGTTAACGCTACATCTTTAAGCGCCTGCAGACCTCCAAACCGTTTCGAGATTTGCTCAAGATCTAGCAGAGGGTCCTTATTAGGAGCATTCATCACTTTATTTCCTCCCGCCTTTCTGCATCTGATCAACTAGAACAGAGATAATGATCACCACGCCGACGGCCACAAATTGCCAGAATGGTTCCACATTTACAAAAACCAGGCCGTATTGAATCACTGCAATGATCAACGCGCCAATGATCGTGCCAATGATCGTTCCTGACCCCCCGAACAGGCTGGCGCCCCCTATCACGACCGCAGCGATACTGTCGAGAAGGACCGGTTCGCCCGCCTGAGCCGCGCCGGCAGAAAATTTGGCAGTATAGAAAATACCTGCGCATGCCGCCGTCAGTGCAGAGAGCACATAGAGCGCAATAGTACTATTGCGCACATTGATTCCCGCGCGCAGAGCGGCATTCACGTTTCCCCCGATTGCATAGATGTGCTGGCCATAGCGCGCGTGAGAAAGCAAATAATGCATTCCCAGGATTATCACGATGGTCAGGAGAACCAGGTTGGGAAATCCGATCGTTTCGCCATTCCCGATCTCTCCCAACAAGCCACCCTGGACGGGAACAGTTGTGCCTCTTGCTAGCAGGAAGGACACGCCCCTAGCTACGCCGTACATTCCAAGTGTGCCAATAAACGGCGGCACGTTCAGGTCGGCAATCAGGTGGCCGTTGATCAAGCCGGGTACGATAGCAATGGCCAACGCAGCCGCGACGGCCACGACGAGGCTTATGCCCGGATTTCCAAACTGTGCAGCCCAGTTGTAAACATGAGCGGTCACGACTGCAGAAAGACCCATCGTAAACCCTACTGATAAATCAATCCCGCCGGAGATAATGACGAACGTCTGGCCGAGGGCGAGTAGGAGCGGCGTGACGGTAAAAAGCGCAATTGATTTTACGTTAAACGGGTTAAACACAAAAGTACTGTGATACGCGACGCGAGCCCAGATTTCGAAGGTGGCTAATAGAATCGCCAGGAACAGCCACGCTCGAAAGGCGGCTAGAAGTGCCAGCCAACGGAATCCCTTCTGGTCTCGACCACCTGCAAGTGGCACCGATTTTGTAAGATCCTTTGCTAGAACCATTTGATCTGCTCCGGTATTATGAGGTAGCGGCATTCCGAACACCGCCGCCTGTCTCGTGAAGTAAAGTCGATCTTAATCTGAATAGATGAAGCGCTTGACGTTCGGATCGTCGACATTAGCCTTGTCGATCACCGTAAACCCGGTGCCAATCAGTGGAGGAATCGATTGGCCAGTCAAATGCGCATGCGCTGCGATAACTCCAAAATATCCGATTTCGGCGGGATGCTGAGCGATCGCGATATCCACAGCTCCAGCTTTGATTTCGGGGACGATCGACGACGGAGCATCAAAGGCAGCCACTTTTACCTTTCCGCTTGCACCTGCCTGTTTTGCTCCACTCGCAGCACCCATCGCGGAGAAAAGATTCGCACCAAATACACCGGCAAGATCTGAATTGCGCGCAAAGACCGATTGAAACTGGGAAGCCGCCTTGTTCGCATCGTCGTCGTTGAATTGGGTCTCCAGAACTGTAATGTTCGGATGCTTTTTCAT
>JBEDUS010000393.1:0-4481 GCA_040414975.1 Candidatus Udaeobacter sp. | reverse complement strand
GAGATATGCGACCGTAATCAGAACGAGCGTGCCAAGGCACAGCAACGGCCGGCGCAAAAAAGCGACCAGCAACCATGCCGCGAGCCCGGCCGCGCCCACGAGCGCGAGGCCGGCGTGGGCCGGTGTCGGCCGCAAAAATTCATGGTTCATCGCCGCAGCCATTGCCTGCAAATGAAGGGCAGGACCTGATGTGGTCGGGTTCATCGGCGTATCGAAGACGTCGTGCATCACCTGCGCGGACGCTCCCACGATTACAACCTTGTCTTTAAAAAATGCGCCATCGGCGTAATTGGCATGCCAAAACTTTGGATCGAAAACTTCGTAAAGCGGGAGGGGAGCAAACGCATCCGGCGATGTGAAACGGATCATGTGACCGTGAAAATCATTTGGGACATCATTGCCGTGGCCGATCTGGGCCAGCGCACGCGCGGCAAGAGATTGATAGACTTCTTCGGTAGGGTCGGGCGGTAGATCGGCGAGTTGTCGATCAGTCACGCGGTAAGTCACAGCCCGAATTTTTCCGTCGATTGGATCGGCCCAGAAATTGACGAACCCCACACGATTATCCTGTAATTGTGGCGGGGGAATCAGCGTGTTGTTGGGCGCCACGGCTTGAGCTGCATTCGCCATGTCGAAATTCGCGCCGACCACAACCTTGTCTGGGTAACGATCAAGCGCGGCATGAAATGCCGGATCCCCTTCTCTCTGCTGGTCAAACATCATGTCAAAGATGACCAAGCGCGCGCCCGCTCCGAACAACCGGTCGAGCAAAAGCGCCCATACTTCACGCGACCATGGATACGGCCTCTCGCTCATCAGCTGAAACGCCCGGTTGTTCGCGATCTCTTCGGCGGTGAGCGTCGGTAATTGCAGCGTGCTTTGGTCGATTCCGAGAAAAACAAAATCGGACGGTGCCGGTGTCTTCCGGCCTTCACGCCGAAGCAGATCTTCAAAACTCTGTTCGCCGCGCCACGGCACCGAAATAAATGGGGCATTCGGAAAGAAATGGCCGAGAACGATCAAACCTGTCCAAAAAATGCAGATGAAAGCCAGGACTAGCAATCGATTACGCCCGAGCCAATGCATGCCGCCGGAATCTAGCACTAAAATGTTGAAGCGTTGAAGCGGGCGCGCCCAAGCTGTCAACTTGAGCGAAGCGAAACATCTCTGCGTGGCATCTTTGCCTTGCAAAAAAACTAATTAGAGATTCTTCACTTCGTTCTGAATGACAAATTCAACGCTTCAATGCCACGCGTGCGAAAAGCAGTTGTCATTCTCGCCTCGCTACCTATTGTTCGTCGCCCGGCGCTGCCGCGTCGTGACGATCTGCGCCCCTGGTTCCGCGCAACGGGACTGCATCAGCGAGTGAGGTCGCGCAGATCGATAATGGAACAAACAGCTCGCTGAACGAGGAGCCCCGAAGCGATTTGGGGAAACAACCATGCCAAGAGCTACTAACGCCCCGGCAAGCCGGGCGCGACGGAAACGAATCTTAAAAAAAGCCAGGGGCTATCGCGGACGCCGTTCAAAACTTTTCCGCTACGCGAAGGACGCGATCATGAAAGGCCAGTATTGGGCTTATCGCGACCGCAAAACACGCAAACGCACCTTTCGTTATCTCTGGATTCAACGCCTCAACGCCGCTGCTCGCGCAAACGGGATGACCTACAACCGCTTTGCGGAAGGATTGAAAGCCGCAGGCATCGGCCTCGACCGAAAAATTCTTGCGGATCTCGCGGTTAGCGACGAGATCGCATTCAAGTCGATCGTCGATCAGGCAAAAAGCGCGCTGGAAAAGAAAAACAAGAAAGCGGCGTAGCGCACACCTGTTACAAAGCCCCAACGTTAGAAACAAGAGGCGCGTCTGCCTTATGTAACCTTATTTTACCTGGATCATGCACCCACTCGAACAGCTGCGCGTCGATGCCCTGCGCGAAATTAAAGCCGCGCCCGACGAACGGGCCGTTGAGGCTGCGCGCATAAAATATCTCGGCAAAACCGGCAGCATTTCCGTGTGGGGCGAGCAAATGAAAACGCTCGCCAAGGCAGAGAAACCGGTCATTGGCAAAGTACTCAACGAGGTTCGCAACGCCGTGACCGCCGCGATCGAAACGCGCATCGCACAATTCCGCTCAGAAAGAGAATCGAGCGCGCTCGCCAAGATCGACATCACGCTGCCGGGAACGTCGCACGAAGTCGGCGCCCTGCACCCGCTCACGCAGATGTGGGAACGTTCGATCGAAATCTTCCGGCGAATGGGCTTCGCGCTCGCGGACGGACCGGACATTGAAGACGAATGGCATTCTTTCGACGCGCTCAATACGCCGCCCGAACATCCGGCGCGAAATGAGCAGGACACATTTTATTTACCAGATGGTCGTTTGCTGCGAACGCACACTTCGACGGTGCAAATTCGAACAATGCAAGCCGCGCCTCCGCCGATTCGTGTAATTGCTCCCGGTGCTGCCTATCGTCGCGATGAACTCGACGCCACGCACAGCCCGCAGTTTCATCAGATCGAAGGACTTTATGTCGATGAAAACGTAAGCGTCGCCGATTTGAAAGGCGCCCTCGGGTTTTTCATGCGCGAGCTTTTCGGTTCGGGAACGGAAGTACAATTTCGGCCGCATTTCTTTCCGTTCACCGAGCCGAGCCTCGAGGTTTATGTGAAATCGAAAGCGCTCAAGGGTGGTGAGCGCTGGATCGAAGTCGCCGGCTCGGGTGTGGTGCATCCAGCGGTTTTCGAGCAGGTCAACCAAGTGCGTGGTGACAAAGCTTACGATCCCGAAAAATGGAGCGGCTACGCGTTCGGTCTCGGAATGGACCGGCTCGCGATGATTCTGTTCGACATCCCTGACATCCGGCTCTTGGCGCAAAACGATTTGCGGTTTCTCCGCCAGTTCACATGAAATTTTCCGTCAATTGGTTGCGCGAATTTGTTGATCTTCCAGAAAATCCGGAACAGATCGCCGATTTGCTCACTCGTGCCGGCGTTGAAACGGAGAACATCGAAACTCGCGGCGCAAAGATCGAGAAGGTAATCGTTTCGCAAATCACCGCGTCCTCGCGCCATCCGAATGCAGATCGATTGAGCGTTTGCGAAGTTGACGATGGTAGCGGAACAAAACACCAAATCGTTTGCGGCGCGACTAATTACAAAGTCGGCGACAAAGTTCCGCTTGCGCTGCCGGGCGCAAAACTGCCGAACGGACTGGAGATTCGTAGAAGCAAACTCCGCGGTGTCGAATCGGAAGGCATGCTTTGCAGCCCAATCGAGCTCGGGCTCGGAGAAGACGCGTCCGGCCTGTTGATTTTGCCGCCTGATGCAAAGGTTGGCGCGTCCACTGCCGATCTCTTTCCGATTGACACGATTCTGGACGTCGAGATCACGCCAAACCGTGGTGATCTGCTGAGCCATTTCGGTCTCGCTCGCGAAATTGCGGCGCTCACCGGAAAAAAACTTAAGTCGACGACGCGCGAATCGAAAATTCCCGTCAAGAAGACCGGCGCGACGATCACCTCAACGCGCGGATGTCCGTTTTTTTCCGTACGCAAGATCGCCAACATCACGGTCGGACCGAGTCCGCAATGGCTGCGCGCCAAGATTGAGAGCGTAGGTATTCGCCCCATCAACAACATCGTCGACATCTCCAATTTTGTAATGCTGGAGCTCGGCCAACCGACGCACGCATTCGATGCCGATAAGCTAAAGGGCGACATTAACGTGCGACTGGCTCGGGACGGCGAGAAATTTCTCGCGCTCGATGGAAAAACTTACTTGCTTGATTCCGACACCTGTGTCGTTGCCGACCAACAGCGGGCCGTTGGAATCGGCGGTGTGATGGGAGGCGAAGAGACCGGTGTGACTGAGTCAACCAGGAATGTTTTGCTGGAAGCTGCTTACTTTTTGCCGGCAAGTATTCGTCGGACCGCCCGCGAATTAAATCTACCGAGCGATGCCAGTTACCGATTCGAGCGCGGCGTCGATCCTGAAATGGTGCTTCGCGCCTCGCAGCGGGCCACCGAGTTGATTCAAGAGATCGCAGGCGGAACTCCGGCAAAGGAAATCAGCGTCGCCGGCAAGCTGCCGGCGAACCCTCCAGATGTTTCGCTGCGCTACGAGAAATGCGATCGCGTCGTTGGGATCGCGATTAAACCGAAAACGGTCGACGAAGTTCTAACCAGATTCGGTTTGAAAAAAATCAGCGCGGCCCAAATAACGAAATGGAAAATTCCGAGCTACCGATGCGATTTGCAGCGCGATGTCGATCTTATCGAAGAAGTCGTGCGAGCCTACGGCATCGAGAGAATTCCGGGAACGGATCGCAGTCGGTTCACGCCTTCGAGCGCGGCTGATCGCGGGCATGATTTGGAATTACAAATGCGTGAACGACTGGTTGCGGCTGGCCTCACGGAAGTGCGGACGTCAAAGTTGCTTCCCAGGGAAAGATTCGCGTTTGGGGAAAATGCGATCGAGTTAC
>JBEDUS010000392.1:0-3309 GCA_040414975.1 Candidatus Udaeobacter sp. | reverse complement strand
CGTCCCGGACTGTTCGTCGGACCGCGTGCATCAAGTATCGCCTGCATGAATTTCAGTGACGGAACTTCTGGTGCTTCGTCCACGGTGGCGACAATACGGAAACGTTCGTTGGGAAGCGGCGCAACGACGACCAGTCCCTTCGGCGAATAAAACAACGTGACTTCCTCACGGCTCAATGGCCAATCCATGCTTACGTCGGCGAGAACGAAACTTGCGCCGTATTCCCCACCGGAGAAGCTAATACCGGATTGCTCGCGCACGGTGCTGTGCATTCCGTCACAGCCGACCAGCCACTGCGCCTTGATCGGAGTCTTGATGGATTGGTCGGAGCTGTCGTTGACCTCGATTTGCGCCTCTACCTGCGAAGGCGACGCCGTGTAACCGATCAGCTTGCATGGCCGCATGACATTGCAGCCAAGGACTTCCAGATGTTGCAGCAGGATCTGTTCGACCCTGTTCTGCGGAATCATCAGCGTAAACTGGTAGAAACTCGGAATGTCCGAAAAATCGATAGTAAGAAGCGGTCGATCACGGTCGCGAATGCGAAAGATCGGAACCTTTACGCCCTCCGCCAGCAAGTCGCGGGTCACACCGAGCGGTTCCAACACCTCCATCGTACGAGCATGAACCACGCACGCTCGCGAGGTATTCGCGCCTGCTGGCTGTTGATCGACGATCATGGCATTAACGCCGCGCCGTTTCAGCTCCGCGGTCAATGCAAGGCCGGACGGTCCCGCGCCAACTATGAGAATCTTTTCTTTGGCTTTGACATCGAGCACGACGTACCGTCTTCTTTTCCCTTTTTTGGTGCTTCAGGCTGCGCTACTGCAATAGTTCGTTGCGTTACGGCTACGCGGCATGAGGCCGCCGCAACAATTGCAAGCCTGTCATGCCCTCAGCGACCGCGAATCATCGTGCAGGAAGTTCCATGTCCGCTTTGGGTCAAAAGCGGACATTGGAGCGTCTTCACCTGACGTCCGCTTTACCCCCCAAAAGCGGACGTGGTTTCAGCGCTTTCGTGATGCCCGCTTTGTGCCAATAGCGGGCATTGAGCTGACTAAGTTTGCCAGCTATTCGACTATCTCATCCGCTACGGCGAGCACTCTCGCGTTCTGAGGCCAGCTTCACCGCCACAGGTTCCTCTTTTGCACGCTAAAATGGTTCCCTTGGAACCCAAAACTTAATTTGGAACTGTCGGAACCCCGACATAGAAAACCTGTTTGCCAAATAGCAATGCTTGCTCGCGGCGATTTCTAACCGTTGGAGCGAAACTCACAAAACATCTGAGCGAGCCGGAGGAGGCTATGGCTGCACATCCAACGGAATTTCCTCGACTAAATACTGAACTTGCGAACGAGGCGACGAATGTGAGTCTGAATTGGTTCAGCCAAATTGCGGAGTACAACCTCAAGCAGAGCTTTGGTTCGCTGCAAGAGTTACTCAAGGTGACCCGCAGGATGATTGGCAAACTTGACAACCAAGCGTCGGCTTTCTGCGAGCCTTCTATGTTCTTGGCGGAAGAAACGATAGCAAACATGTTTGAGTGCGGCGTCAAACTGCTGCGCCTGAGAGAACCGCAAGAACTAGCGCAGATTCAAACTGACTTCTTGTCTAGCCAAGCGCACGCATTTGCAGAGCAGACGAAAAAGTTCAATCAGCGTTTTGTGGGGGGAGCACGACAGCTGGCAAACGCCGCCGAGTCCGCTCGAAGGCAATCGAAAGCCGCGTGAGTGGTGATCAGAGTCGATCTCTCTTGGCGCGAGACTCGGTTCCAAGCTGCGACGTTGGTCGCCTAATAATCGTCGGTTCGGTCTAGGGAGGATCCAATGAACACCTATTTGCAGGGACGAAAGATCACGATTGAGCTAGACCGTCAGCGTCCACCTGTGGAAATTCTTCATCTTATCCACAAACTGCGATGGATAGGATTCGAAGAAGAGGCGGAGCAACTTCAGACGAAGTTGCGCGAAACTACGCCCGCCGGCCGTGTCGTCACTACGGCGCGCGACACTGATTAAGTGTTGGGAGCGTTTGATGCTGAGGAAAGCAGGAACGGCGGTGCCTTGTTTGCCCGATAATCCAGACCGCGATTTTTCGGCGTATCCAAGCAACGACAAGATCAATACTAGCATCGACGAGAACTTATTTACGTCTCTTGTTGTCGGGTATAGCGAGCTTATCGATGATTCGCGGGTCCGATTCTGCATCGCAGAGAGAATAAACCGGGCGATGAGCGAACCAACCACGCTCCACCGCGGGTGAAAGTTTTCGCCTAAAAAGCGAGAAACGTTCTGCCGACGTGATCGGTGGGCGACTCTGGATGCCGAGATTGATCACTCGCTAGCGAGGTTGCCGCGCCCGTAGGCTTGCTAGGCGTTGACGATACTTGTTGGCGGCCACTCGTGTGTGTCGTGATCAGGATGTTGGCGAGTGCCGTAATCTCCAGCTACCCGCGATGTCGACTGAGCGCTCGTGATACCCTCGCCTTGCGTGATCCTGTCAGCAAAGTGTGGTCTGTTTTCGATGCCGTATTGCACCTCCGACGGAAAATCGTACGGCTGGTCGAGACTGCCCACGGTGACGGAGATGCGATCGACCGCAATGCGTCTGTACGTGAGCGGTGTACCGCACTCGCGGCAGAAGTCGCGTGCGACGGCTGCCGACGAGTGGAAAGTGCCGGGTTGCCCTCGTGTCCAAACGAAGTCGGCGCGCGGAACACCGGTGAAGGCCTGGAAGTAGTTTCCCGATGCTTTCTGGCACATGCGGCACCAGCAAATGCTCGTATGCGTCGGCTCGGACATGAGGGCGTAGCGAAGCGCGCCACACTGGCACCCGCCGCTCCTCGCACGTTTGGGCAGATCAGGCATGAGTGTTCTCCCATCGTCTTGAACTCCAGCCTACACTCCGCGCATATCCCACAGCTATGGAGCCGACCCATGACCAGCCGACGCGCTGCCTGCCGTTGCGGACAGCTTCACCTTTCAATTGAGGGCGAACCATCGCGCATCTCCATGTGCCGCTGTCTGGAGTGCCAACGCCGCACCGGCGCCGTGATTAGCAACCAGGCGCGCTTCCGTCGGGAGCAGCTCACCTTCACCGGCAAGGCTACGACATGGAAGCGGACAACCGAAAGCGGCAACACGCTGGCCTTTTATTTCTGTCCAACATGCGGCTCGACCGTCTTTCCTGGGTACGTCGCCGTTGCCATCGGTAGCTTCGCCGATCCGAATTTCCCCGCGCCGACGATCGGGGTTTGGGAGGAGTCACGCCATCCCTGGGTCTCCCTGCCACCCGACACACCATCCAAGC
>JBEDUS010000391.1:0-28896 GCA_040414975.1 Candidatus Udaeobacter sp. | reverse complement strand
CACAGCGGCGGTAAGCAAACCAGTGACGCCACCGAACAAAACCCAGCCGCTTAGCCAGGATTTCCCCAGTCCCATCGCCTCGTCCATTCCATGGATTGGAAATGGAGAATAAACGTCCCAGCGTTTGAAACCGGCGTCGCGGACATGTTTGGCCGCTTCGTAAAGCGCGCCTGCGCTCGGATATTCCGCAGCCATCGCATACACCTTGTGGCCGGCAGGAGTTCTCATCATCGCGTGCGCTCCTTTCCTCCGGGAGATACCGGCTGAACTCCAGGTGGATGGCCGTAATGCGGATCCGCCTCCGGGATGGCGGTCTTTACTTCCGACATGGCAATCATTGGAAGAAAACGAATGAAAATAAGGAACAGCGAAGTGAAAATCCCGATTGTGCCAATGTAGGTCCAGATATCCACCCAGGTCGGATGAAACACTCTCCAGGACGATGGCACGAAGTCGCGGATCAAACCGCCGGCAATAATGATGAAGCGCTCAAACCACATCCCAGCGTTGACGCACATGGAGACGAAATAAACGACAAAGATATTTCGGCGGCACCACCGGAACCAAAAGAGTTGCGGCGAAAGACAATTGCAGAAAAGCATGCCAAGCCACCAGTACCACCAATAGGGGCCAAAGATGCGGTTCCAAAAGGCGAACCGCTCGTAAGAATCGCCGCTGTACCATGAAACGAAAAATTCCATCATGTAGGAGTAGGCGACGAATGAACCGGTGAGCAAAATGATCTTCGCCATTTTGTCGATGTGTTGAGGCGTGATGATGTCGTGCAATTTGAAGATCGCACGCGCTGGAATGAGCAACGTCAGCACCATGGCGAACCCGCCGAAGATCGCGCCCGCAACGAAGTAGGGCGGGAAGATGGTGGTGTGCCACGTCGGCAAGACTGTGCTGGCGAAGTCGAACGATACGACGCTGTGCACCGAAAGAACCAGCGGCGTGGAAAGGCCTGCCAAAAGGAGATATGCCATTTCATAATGACGCCAGTTGCGATTGGAGCCGCGCCAGCCGCAGGCGAAAATTCCGAAAAGAAACTTCCTGACCTTCGTCGTTGCGCGATCACGCAATGTCGCCAAATCCGGAATCAACCCGGTGTACCAAAACAGAACTGAGACGGTAAAATAGGTCGAGACCGCGAAAACATCCCACATCAACGCGCTGCGGAAATTTTGCCAGATCGCCCAGTTGTTAGGGATAGGTGCAAGATACCATGCCATCCAGAAGCGACCGACGTGGATACCTGGGAAAATCGCCGCACAGATAACTGCAAAAAGGGTCATGGCTTCTGCAGAACGATTGATGGATGTGCGCCATTTCTGCCGAAGCAGGTACAGAATGGCTGAGATCAGTGTGCCGGCATGTCCGATACCGATCCAGAAAACGAAGTTGGTGATACCCCAGGCCCATCCGACCGGGATGTTATTTCCCCACACGCCAACACCAGTAGAGATCAGATAGCCTATACAAAAAAGTCCGAAGGTCGCGGCGCTTCCGGTAATGGTAAACGCTACCCACCACCATCGTGGCGCTGGCTGCTCTACGACGCCAGAAATTCGCTCCGTCAACCAGCTGAAGTTTCGCCGGTGTAAGACAAGCGGCACTCTTGTGACCTGCTGCTCTGCCTCTCCGATCCCTTCTGGTGCTATTGGTGCTGCGTCCATATCAGATTGCCAATTGTGAACCCGCTTTTATCACTCGATTGCTCATTCTGGTATTTTCTCGGTCAAGCTTGCGACGCCGATGTTTTTCGCGTCCGGCATCTTCGGATTTGGATTCCGAATGCGCGCCAGATAACTGGTCCGCGGCACGATGTTCAAATACTCCAGCAAGCGGTAGTTCCGGTCCTGCGCCTTAAGTTTTGAGACGCGGCTTTCCGGGTCTTTAATATCGCCAAAGACAATCGCGTCGGTGGGACACGCCTGCGCACAAGCCGTGGTGAAAGAATCGCGCGGGATTAGCGTATCAGACGAAGCGCCGGCGCGCGCGAGCGCCGCGATTTTTGCTTCTTCAATACGTTGCACGCAGTAAGTGCATTTCTCCATCACCCCGCGCATGCGAACGCTGACATTGGGATTTTTCTGCATCTTAATGGTGTCCGGGGCCCCCTTCGTGGTCAGCGGCGCAAAGTATTCTTCGAAGATGCTGAATGCGCCGGAGATTTTTCTCTTCCCAACTGGCCGCTGGCTGTAATCGAAAAAGTTGAACCGGCGCACCTTGAATGGGCAATTATTAGAGCAAAATCTCGTGCCAACACAGCGGTTGTAAGCCATTACGTTGAGGCCGTCCGGGGTATGAACGGTTGCATTGACAGGGCAAACCGTTTCGCACGGCGCGTTTTCGCAATGCTGACACGGCATCGGCTGATGCACGATTTCAGGATTTTCCGGCCATTCGCCGCCGTCCTGATTGTACGGTTTGCGACTCGCGTAATATCGATCAATTCGGATCCAGTGCATGATCCTGCCATGCGCCACCTGCAACTTGCCGACGACGGGGACGTTATTTTCCGCCTGGCAGGCAATCACACACGCGCTACACCCGGTGCACGCATTCAAATCAATGCTCATTCCCCACTGCTGCGGCGCGTCCAGCGGCGGATGGGTGTAGATGCTAGGCGGCGGATGTGGCAACTCATCTTCACCCAGAACTTTTTTCGCGAACTCGTTGTTTGCACGATAGCCTTCCAACGTCGCTTCGCGCACAAGACCACGGCCCTCGATGCTGAAATGCTCCTGCGTAATTGAGAAAGGATAAGTGCGACCAACTTTTGACACGTGCACGCTTTCGATCCCCTTCGCGCCGGCGACTGCAAATTGCGGATTTGCCGCTGTGCGCAGGAAGTAGCCGTTGAAACCGCCCTGCTCGACAATCTTCGGTTGCTCCTTGAGCGCTCCGCCCGCGTAAGGCAGGGCGTTGAACTGGGGCATCTTTCGGCCGTAACCCAACGAGACGGTAATTGAATGCTCGGCGTGACCTAGGGACACAAGCGCGGCGATAACCAGCTCGCGGTTGATCGGTTGCCCGCCGGCGCTCTTTTCGTTAATTGTGATCTGCACCAGATCACCAGTCTGGACGCCAAGCTTTTTAGCCAAACTAGGGCTCATCAGCGCAGCATTGTCCCAAGTGAGCTTTGTAATTGGATCGGGCAATTCCTGTAGCCAGCCGTTATTTGCGTAGCGGCCATCATCCATGGCGTAGCTGGCCGCCAACACTATCTCCGGCGATTCCTGTGTCGGCGCAGACGACAACGTCCCGGAGTTTTGCATTAACGCGCCTGCCGCACCCGCATTAAGTGAGGGCGACTGATTACGTAACTGAACATGGGCCGCAAACCCATCATGGAGAAAGCGCGACCAGGCAGTTTGAAAATCGCCGGGCGGATTCGTCGCACGAAACGTTTCCTGGACCAGCTCTGGCCCCTCCGTTTTCGGTCCACCGAGGAGTGCGTTTAGCAATTCAATCTCCGAGAGACCGCCGAAGATCGGCAAAATCATCGGTTGGATCGACAAATAATCTCCATTGGCAGTGAGTGCGTCGCCCCACGATTCGAGGTAATGTGCTGAAGGAACATGCCACTGGCTCAACGCTGATGTGGCGTCCTCGTGATAACCAAGCCGCACAATTTCAGGCACCTTCTTTTGCACCTCAGCCCAATCCAGCGGGAGCTTTGTGTTCGGGTCCTCCACCAAACCGCGGGGCGCGTTATAAACCGGATCGCCACCGAGAATGAACAGCTGTTTGACACGTCCGCCGTTGATGTCCGCCGCAAGTCGCGAAATGTCGATCGTCCGGGGATTGTGCGGAAGCTGGCGCACAACCAGTGTTTGGCCAAGATTCTTGAGCGCGGCATTGATGGCGAAAGCGAGTAATTGCACCGCGACCGGTTGAGATGGACCAACCAAGACCAAACTCGCTCCCGGTTTCGCCATGAGATCATTCGCTGTGCCACTGATCCATTGATCATTGAATGTGCCAGCTCCGAATGCATTCGGTGTCGCAGCTTGGACACTTCCTAAGAGCGATCCAAGAGCGGCATCGTTTGTGCCTGCGAGAATTTTTGCTGCAAATGCATGCATCAGTGCAGCAATCTGGCTCGCCGGACAGCGGAGCCGATGGTCCGCCATCGCCCCCGTGAGTGTGAACCGATTTTCAACGACATAGAGTCGGTTCATGTTGTCTTTCGGTGTGCTCACGCGCCGACGAGTAGTGAATCCGCGCACTGATGCGAGATCGCCCTGGCCGCAATCGAGAAAATCGCTGTCCAACGCAAGAATAACATCTGCGCGATCGAACCGGGGCAATACCCGCGCACCGGCACCAAACGCAGCCTGGGCGGCCGAACTCATTTCGCTTGGCAGCGGCTCATAAACGCACCAACGCATGCCCGGGAGATTTTTTTCCAACTCTGCTCGCAAGCGCTCTCGCGTGGGCGAATTCGTTTCCTGCACAAGAAACGCGATGCCGTCGCCGTGATCGGCAAGAAGCTTGTTGCGAAGTTCTCCAATGTAGGTCTCGAACTCTTCGCGCTTGCTGGCTTTCCCATTTCGAACAAACCGTTTCGAACGGGTCGGGTCGTACAGATCAAGAACTGAAGCCTGAGCGAACGTATCGGTAGCCCCAGCGCTCGCCGGATGCAGCGGATTGCCTTCGACTTTGGTGGGACGCCCATCCACCGTCGTGGCGATAAGCGGGATGGCGCCGTTGCGCCGCGGTATCGCCGTCGCGTAATAGAGAAATTTTCCAGGAATCGTCCACTCAACGTTTTTTGTGAACGGAACGAGATGCAGCTCCGGCCTGCGACAACTCGTTAGGCCAATCCCCGCCAGCGCCATCGATGCCCCCATTAATTTAACGAAATCGCGCCGTGACCATTCGTTGCCTTCCAGCTCCGCTATGCCCTGTGGAAATTCGCGTTCCAGCCACTGCCGAAACTCTGGCGAATCCCTATATTCGCCCAGGCTGCGCCAGTAACGCTTCCCTGTTGACGGTTCCGGTGGATGCTGAAAGATCCGTTTCATCGGTGGCACCCCTGACAGTTTGTCGGCGGATTGACGTTCCAACGCTCTTTCAAGGTCTCGCCGATCTCCGCTTGGGTAAGTTTCTTTTTCTTTGAGAAATCCTCGCCCGCATCATGTGGCTGTCCGTACTTCGCGACGAATTCCGCCGGTTTCACGTCGTCCGGTTTCCAATCAAGGTTGAAAACCTGATCTTCGGGCCGCAGAAAATTTTCGGGATGTCGATGGCATTCGAGGCACCACGCCATGCTATGCGGCTTGGCCAGATATACCGTCGACATATGATTGACGGGGCCGTGACAACTGAAACAACTAATGCCACGGTTCACGTGCGCCGCGTGATTGTAATAAACGTAATCGACGGTGCGATAGATCCACAGCCAATCCACCGGGTTGCCCGTTTTCCAGCTCGCCCGCACCGGCTCCAGTTTCGGATTATCCTTTTGCACCTGTGAATGGCAGTTCAAGCAGGTCTGGGTGTTCGGGACATTGGAGTGGGCCGCCATTTCCACAAAGCTGTGACAATAGCGGCAGTCCATTCCCAACTGCGTGACGTGGATGTCATGCGGAAACGGCACCGGCTGGATGGGTTCGTAGCCGACCTTCGTGTACTTTGGGGTGCCGTAATACCAAGTCGCTGCAGTCAGTCCACCGGCCGCAATGATGGCACAGATCAACAGTTTGATCGGTATCCAATTGCTGGAGCGTGGAAAGAAGTTGGCCATGGGTTATCACGCAAATGCGGCCCCGCTGGACAAAACCAGCCACCACAACCAATCAATTTTGAAATCGAAGTGCGCTGCGTTCAGACAGTCAAAAAGGGTTGAGGTTTTCTTGTTCGCCTGAGGGGAAGCCAAGATTCTATAAATCTGTCCCGCGGTAGCAAAATAAAATTCATCATTTCAATTTCATCCTGACAAAAACCCTCGCTTTTTGCGATACAGAAAAGCGAACAATTGGCAAAACCCATAACGTCAAAACTTCGGCAAGGCGTCAAGCCTGCAAGCGCGACGTTGATTCCTTAGCGGAAGCTGTCAGCTTCATTGCCGCAGCATTTGGTAGAGAGGCTTGTGAACTCGGTGCGAAAACGGCGACTGGTTTTTTTCCTGGCGGGATTGTTCATTGCGACCATGGCGCACGCCGAAGAGGTCGATCGCGTTTTCACGAATGGAAATATTTACACAGTCGCCGATCGCCAGCTGCACGCTGAAGCCGTGGCGGTGAAGGATGCCAGGATCGTTTTCGTGGGCTCAAATGAAGACGCGAAGAAATTGCATGGTTCGAAGATTGTCGATCTTCACGGTCGGACGGTCGTGCCCGGCTTGACCGACTCGCATTGTCACATCTTCGGGATCGGCCAGCGCGAAATGCGACTGAATCTTGAAGGGACAAGTTCGCTCGAGGATTTTCTGGCGAAGGTGAAGGAGCGCGTCGACAAGGCGGGCCCCGGTAAATGGATCACTGGCCGCGGTTGGATCGAAACGTTTTGGAGACCGCCGGAGTTTCCGACGCATCATGACCTTGATCGGATTGCACCCAATAATCCTGTCTTTCTCACACGCGCAGACGGCCACACCTCAGTCGTCAATTCGGCGGCGCTAAAAATCGCCGGGATCGACAAGAACACGCGGGATCCATTTGGCGGACAAATTCTAAGAAAGAATGGTGAGCCAAACGGGATACTGCTCGACAACGCGCAAGATCTCGTTGCAAAAAATATCCCGAAGCCTACAGCCGCTGAGAGCCAAGAGGCATTACTGCGGGGAATCGACCGTGAAATTAAACTCGGCTGGTGCGAAATCCAGAACGCGGGAAGCCACAAGGAAGATATCGCTCTGATCCGGAAGGCGTTCGAAGCCGGCAAGGTCAAAATTCGATTCGTCAATGCTGTCTACGGCCCTGGCAGGGATGCACAGGATTTTTTGCGTGAAGGACCAACCATCGACGCGTTCGATGACCATTTCACGCAGCGCACGATTAAGGTGCTCCTCGACGGCGCGCTCGGGTCTCGTGGTGCGGCGCTCTTGAAACCGTACAGCGACGCGCCTGAAACGTCCGGTTTGCTCAGGGAGAAGCCGGAACAGCTTCGGCCGATGTTTGAGGATGCACTACGCCGGGGTATCCAGGTCGAAACGCACGCGATCGGTGATCGGGCTAACAGACTGATACTCGATCTTTACGAGCAGGCCTTCAAAGCCGTGCCGCCCGACGAGCGAAAAATTCGCGACCCGCGCTGGCGCATCGAACACGCGCAGATTGTTGATCCAGCCGACATTCCCCGGTTCGCAAAACTTGGTGTGATCCCTTCGATGCAGCCGTCGCACGCGATCAGCGATTTGTTTTTCGCTCCGGCTCGGCTCGGTATGAATCGGTTGGCGGGCGCTTACGCGTGGAAAAGTTTCATTAAGAGCGGTTGCGTCGTTCCCGGCGGATCCGACGCGCCGGTCGAGCGCGGCGAGCCAATGATCGAATTCTATGCCGCCGTCGCGCGCAAAAGCATCAAAGGCGAATCAGGCGAAGGCTGGCATCCCGAGCAAGCCGTTTCGCGCGAAGAGGCGCTGAAAATGTTCACGCTCTGGCCTGCCTACGCCGCCTTCCAAGAAAAAGATAAGGGCTCTATCGAAGTCGGGAAGCTTGCTGATTTCACTGTCCTATCGCAAGACATCATGAAAATTCCTGAAACGGAAATTCTTGAAACGCAGAACGAAATGACAGTGATTGGCGGTGAGATTGTTTACCAGCGCTGAGCACGTCGCAAACTTAACCTGCTAATGAATCACCAGCACGCGCACCGTCTTCTCGAAGCGAGTCATCCTCGAATGGCTAAATTGATCGCACGCTCGCGTCGCTACAATATCGCGCCCGCCGTTTCAATTCGTCCATTCGACGCGCTCGCCGAATCAATTGCTTACCAGCAACTGAGCGGCAAAGCAGCTGCCAAGATTTTCGGTCGCGTCCGCGCGCTCTATCCGAAAAGAAAATGGCTGGATCCGGAAAGATTGCTCGCTACGCCAGATGAAGCGCTTCGCGCTGCTGGCCTTTCGCGCGCCAAAACTGCTGCCTTAAAAGATCTCGCGGCGAAAACCATCGACGGCACCGTGCCGTCTGGGCGCGCACTGATTGGCATGACAGATGATGAGATCGTTGCGCGTCTCACCACGGTACGTGGAATCGGCCGATGGACAGTCGAGATGCTCCTCCTTTTCGATCTGGGCCGGCCGGATGTATGGCCCGTTGACGATTACGGCGTGCGCAAAGGTTTCGCCAAAACTTTCGGCCGACGAAAACTGCCCACGCCAAAACAGCTCATGAAATTCGGTGAAAAATGGCGTCCATATCGTTCGGTGGCCGCCTGGTATTTTTGGCGAGCGCTGGACGAATCGGAAAAATTACAAAGTTAATAATTTGCAAGGGTTAAACGGATTCCTTTTTAACTCTTTAACGTCTGTGCCCGTTTAGCCTTGTGCACCGATACACGTTTCATTTAGAACGAGCACATTATGGCGATGATTCATGTTAACCGGGGGGCAACAAGCTTAGGCGCATTTTCCGAAGAAGAAGTTCGAGAAGGTCTGCGCACTGGCCGTTTCGTTCCCAGCGATATCGGTTGGCGGGAAGGAATGGCGAATTGGCAGCCACTCTCACAATTCCCGGAATTGAGCGCTGCTGCACCCGCCGCGCCCGGTGGACCACCTGCCCAGATTGGCGCAGTTGCTGGCCCCGCTGCGCGTACCGGCCTCCCATGGGAGCATCGGCAAGAGCGCGGCTTTTTCAACGCGTTCGTTGACACCCTCGTGATGGTACTCACAAAACCGAGCGAAGCATTCAGTGTCATGAAGCGCGAAGGCGGTTTGGGTGAGCCGCTCATTTATGCGCTCATCGGTGGATGTTTCGGCGGCATTGTCTCGCTTTTATTCTCACTGGGCTTGCAGTCCACTCGTTTCTTCGCCAATCGCCACGATACTTTTGCTGCGATGGCCGGGACGGGCGTTGGCTCCGCCGCTCTTATCGTTCTAGTACCGTTGTTCGTCATAATCAGCCTGTTCATTGGCAGCGCTATCGTGCATTTCTGTTTGATGATCGTCGGCGGCGCGAATCAATCGTTTGAAACCACTTTCCGCGTCATCGCTTTCTCTCAAGGCTCCACTGGTCCTTTGCAGATCATTCCGATCTGTGGCGGACTCATCGCCGGTGTTTGGGCCCTCGTTTGCAACTGCATCGGATTGGCGCGCGCCCATGATACCGATACCGGCCGCGCCGTTCTTGCAGTTTTTCTGCCCCTGATTGTTTGCTGCGGCGGCGTACTGCTCATTGCGTTTATCTTTGGTGGACTTGGTCTCTGGAGCGCTTCACAGCATTGATTTCCCCACAAAAAAATGCGACTCCACATCCGGCGCCTTGCCCCAGGCGAAATCGATCACGAGTTAATCTGGCTGGGCATCTCATTTGTGTCGCTGGGACTGGCCGCAGCCTGGCTAACAATTGGTTTACCATGGCCACGCTGCACGTTCCACGAGATTACTGGTTTGCCCTGCATCACATGCGGTATGACGCGATGCGCGATTCAATTCTTTCATGCTCACTTCCTCGCTGCGTTGAAATGGAATCCGCTCGTGTTCGCCTTCTTGTGCGGCTTGATGGCATTCGATCTGTATGCCTTTGGCGTGCTTGTTACGCATGCGCCGCGTTTACGCGTTGCATTTGGGCGGACACAAAGGAATTATGCGCGAGGAATTGTGATTGGCGCGCTCTTGTTGAATTGGATTTATCTGCTTTTGCACTGGCGCAATTTCTAGTACCGCGCGGTCAGCGCCCGCGGCTACATCCAGCTGGTCACGCAGTCATCGAGGCAATTGGGATTTGGCAATGGCTAACAAAAAATCTACCCTCGCAGCATGCGAATTCTGGTCACCGGCGGGGCAGGTTTCATTGGCTCGCATCTCGTCGAACGCTTGCTCGCAGCGGGACACACAGTGGCCATCCTCGATGACTTCAACGATTTTTACGATCCCGAAATCAAGCACGCTAATATAGGCGGTTTCGCCAAAGATGTGACCGTTCACCATGTCGACCTTCGAGATGGCGTGTCAGTGCGAAATTTGTTTCATCGCCAAAAATTCGAAGTGATCGCGCATCTGGCTGCTCGTGCTGGCGTTCGGCCATCGATTCAATATCCACAACTCTATTACGACACCAATGTCACGGGCACATTGCATCTGCTCGAAGCGGCGCGTGTAACCGGAGCAGAACGATTCATCTTCGCCTCCAGTTCATCGGTTTATGGCGCGTCGAAGACCGTGCCTTTTTCTGAGGATCAACATCTGACTCAAACATTCAGCCCCTATGCCGCGACAAAAATTGCGGGCGAATTTCTTTGCTCCACTTACTCGCACCTTTACCGGTTGCGCGTCGTCGCGCTGCGTTACTTCACCGTATATGGTCCGCGGCAACGACCCGATTTGGCGATCCATCAATTCACCCGGCGCATTTACGTCGGGCAGCCAATCGAGCAGTTTGGCGACGGCACAACGCGACGTGATTACACTTACATCGATGACGTAATTCAAGGAACGATGGCCGCGCTCCAATATGAAGGCCCGCTCTTCGATATTTTTAATCTTGGCGAAAACGAGACGATCCAGCTCAAAGGCTTAATCATTGCAATCGAAAACTCGCTCGGGAAAAAGGCGAAGATCAACCAACTGCCGGAGCAACAAGGCGACATGCCGCTGACTTGCGCGGATATCTCGAAAGCGAGGAAGCTCCTCGGTTACAATCCAACCACTCGCCTGACCGATGGGCTACCGAAGTTCATCGATTGGTTTCTGCACGCGAAGGAACGCCGCGCACGGAGTGAGGCGAGCTACCAACAAAAAACCGAGCGCCCCCGTGAGTAGGCCGGCGGCCTGCTCTGCACGCCTTTCAGCTGTTGCCGGTTTGGATGCGGTAGGAGCGATTATCATTTCGCCATAGATATCGTAACCTCTGGCTGTGACTTCAAGATTGCCATTTGAGCAGCGAGCTTCCTTCGTCGCGGGGCAGGCGAAATCCGGCACGACGCTTTTGGTAGCGTTACTCGATAACCATCCGGAGTTACTCGTGTTGCCCGAAGAAACCGCCTATTTTCCCACAGCCCTCACGAAATATGCGCCACGTGGTCGCCGCGCACAGTTCGACTACCTGACCAAACAATCGCTTTCGAATGTGCTTTTCGGCGGACCGTGCAAATGGGGCAAACGCAATTATGCGACGTTCCCGCGCGAGAAATTTTTGGAGACATTCGAGCGAGCAGCCTTCGATCCTGTGAAAGCGCAGGAAGACCTCCTCGTGCTGATGGTCAAAGCGTATGCTGCGACGCTGGAACGCCCACTCGACACCATCGGGAGGTGGCTGGAAAAAACTCCCGCCAATCGCAATCACATTCCCGAAATTCTCAGGCGTTTTCCGCACGCGAAAATTCTGGTTACTATACGTGACCCGCGTGCCATTCTTGCGGCGCAAATTGCGCTGGAAAAAACAAGGCAAACGGGCCGGTTTTCGACTTATTACGTGATTGCCCACTGGCTGGTCGCGGCTAGGTTGGCGCGGCGGGTGCGCGATGGTGAAATTCCGGGTCTCGTAGTTCCCTATGAGCCCTTGGTCTGCGAACCGGCCAGCACAATGGAAGAAGTTTGCTCTTACCTGGGGATAAACTTCGACCCGGAAACGGTACTGACACCGACCAAAGTGGGCCGCTTCTGGAGCGGCAACTCAGCAGCGCGGATCAACTTTTCACAGATCAGTTCAGAACCGGCAACGCGCTGGCAGCGGGAACTGTCCGAGGACGAGATCGGATGGGTGGAATGGCACTGTCGGGAACTCATGCCGGAATTCGGTTACGAGCCAAAATTGGATCGGCGCGAGCTGCGATCATTTGTGCGTCCAATTCGCGGCGAACGTCCACGAGAGTACTTAAAGTCCCGCGCTTATTCTTTGCGCGACCAAATTATTCGGTAACTTCCTCCCGAGCCGTCGAAAGCCACGGGACCTCACGGTTAATCTGTAATGCCGCAAAGCCTACCAAGTTCGGTATCAGCCTGCGTGAGATCCGTGCTTCGTCAGAATTCACACCGCGAAAAGTCGATACTCCTTGCGTTGACTTGCAATTAGCTGCCGGTTAAGCCATAATCTGGTGACATACCGGGAATGTTGTTCGATATTCCGAGCCTTCGTTTTCTAAAACGATTCAGATTTTTTGATGCCAAGGTGCGGCCTTTTGCGCCTTGGCTGTTTCGTTGCTTGAGTGCGCCGGCTCGCGGTTTAAGACAAGTGCAATCCCGGCTTAACGAGGCGGAGTTTCCAACGGCGTCCCAGAGTCCCATGTTTGAATGGGCTCTGGATGATTGGCGCGCTGCGGACGGTGCATCGATCGATGCGCTCCGCCCATGTAATAATCGGATGAAACCTAAGGATCAATATGAACTCTTATTCAACTGGGAGACGCTCGCACCGTTCGCGTGGCGGCTCCCGGCGCAGAGGCAATGCGCGCGCGCGTCAGCAGCGGGGAGAAGCAAAAACACAAAAAAAGACATTCTGGCAGCGGATCACTGCATTTTTCGGAGATGGCACAATGAAAACCGCAGCAGGAGCGCGAAACGGCACTCAGCCTCCACGACCGGCACGCAAACCTGAACGGATAGAAGTCACCTCGCCTCGCCTGTACGTTGGCAATTTGTCGTTCGACGCAACTGAAAGCGATCTTTTCGAATTGTTCAACGGAGTCGGGCACGTCCAAAATGCGGAGGTCGTAAGCTATCGGCACAATCAGCGCTCAAAGGGATTTGCCTTCGTGCAGATGCAAACCGTTGAGGAAGCGAAACGCGCGGTGGAAGAACTACATGATAAGGAATTCCTCGGCCGCAGGTTGGTCGTAAGCGGTGCCAAATCCGGGGAGCATCGCGCGCACTGACCAACACCCATTATCTGATCGGGAGATTCTACGCTACCATGTGTAGATCTCCCGATTTTTTATGTAGGACCGGCAGTCCTCTGGCCGCCGTTTCAATTGCAATTCACGCAGCAGCGGCGCGTACGGAATGACGCGCCCTACCTGTAACAAGCGAAACGCGGATTGGGTCGCAGGTGTCTTACGTTTCATCCAACGGGCACCCTACTTCTTAATTTCGAGATATGTCCGGGAGAGCACATGATTAGTACCGGGCTGGAGTTCTTCGATGCGCATTTGTTTCAAGAACCAGCGGCCTTCAATCTTTTGCGCAGAGACCACTTCAAAGCGCTTGGCCAGTTGAGCATTCCAATCGTAGCCTTCCATGCGCATCAGCGCGCCGCTCGCCTTGTCGACCCATAGCAGCACATTGGAATACTGCGATTCGCGGGAAGGTGCGCGCAGCTGCAGCTTCCAACAATTGCGAGTGCGAACATTTTCCTCGCCCAGTACGCGCGCGGTCGGCCAGTAGAGAAATTTGAAGGCTAGATCCTCATAGGTCACACCGGTGCCGCGAATTTTTTGGTTTAGCTTCGAGGCCGGAACCTTTTCGGCTTCGCCGTCGGTCACAAGATCAAGGCGTGAGCTATTTTCGCCGAGACGCAACTGCAAGACCTCGTTAGGGCTTGTAAATGAATAACGAATCAGCGGTCCGTTTTGGACCAGGTGAAATGGAATCACTACATTGTCCTGCCGAAGTTGTCCCTGCAGATCGATCTGTTGTCGCGACTCCATCATGCGGACTGAAGCGAGGATGTCTTTGGCTGAAGGCGTGGTCTGGCCGTGCAGCGATAAAGCAACAGCGAAAGAAATGGGCAAAGCCCAATGACGAATGACGAATGACGAACGATAAATCGAACCCGAACGGTCAAGTGATGAAGGAGGCATCTGAAACTTTCGTCTGCTTATTTCGGCTTGGGGCTTTGTCGTTCCTTCGACATTCGGCATTGGGTTCATTCGTCATTCGCGCTTCATCATTCAGTCGCGTTTGTTTATTAGCACGTAGCGATTAAAGCTTACCGGCTGCTTCATTTTCATCGCATGGACCAGTCCATATTTCATCTTATCAACCAACAATGGACGAGTCCGGCGCTCGACTTGTTCATGGCGTCTGTGAGCGATAGCGCGATTTGGCTGCCGCTGTTCGTTGCGATTGGAGTAAGCGCGCTCTTTCTAGGGGTGTTTAGAGCGCGGGCATTCGTAATATGTCTGGCCCTGTCTCTGCTGATCACGAATCAGGTCACGGGTATATTAAAATCAGCGGTGAATCGCCATCGGCCCAAACAGGTGGAAAATGTGCGAATGGTGCAGTTACAAAGGACGCATCCGGCCTTTCTGACTTTATTCAAGGAACCGACTATTCGGTTTTCCGATTCCTCGGATCGGAACCGGTCGGGGCCTTCGTTCCCTTCGGGACATGTAACCACCAACAGTGTCATTGCCATTTTTTGCACGCTGTTCTATCGACGCCGCGGCTGGCTTTACTGGCTCGTCGCCTTCGTCGTTGGTTACTCGCGAATCTACTTGGGCGCACATTGGCCCAGCGACGTGGTTGCGACGTTCTTTCTGGCGGGCGGTGAGGCGCTGCTGCTACTTGGCTTGTTCGAATTGATTTGGAGGCGCGCAGGTCGGAAATGGGCGCCACAGCTTTTTGCGCGCCATCCAAGGTTGATTACTGATCCCAGCGGCAGGGAGGAATCGCCGGCCGCGCCGCAGCACTCCGAATGAACACCACGCGCGCGGTCTGGCTCTTCATTGTCGCTCTGACTGTGGTTCGATTGTCGATGCTGGCAACGACCGATCTCGAATTTGACGAGGCGCATTACTGGATGTGGTCGGAGCGGCTGGCTCCGGCGTATTTCAGCAAAGGGCCCGGCATCGCTTTTGCTATTCGCGCAAGTACGGCGCTTTTTGGAGCGAACGAATTTGGCGTGCGCTTTTTCAGTCCACTGCTCGCGGCCGGAACTAGTCTGCTCCTGTTTTATTTCGCGCGCCGATTGTTCAACGCCACCGCCGCCCTGTGGGCGGTCATCGCGTTAAACGTTACGCCCATTTTCAACATCGGCGCGTTGCTGATGACGATTGATGCGTTGTCGATCTTCTTCTGGCTGGCGGCAATGTTCACGTTCTGGCTTGCATTGGAAAAAAGTCCGCAGTTCTCCTGGTATTGGCCGTTGACCGGGCTACTGATCGGGCTCGGGTTTCTCTCCAAATACACCAACGCGCTTCAGCTTGTTTCGATTGCGTTGGTAGTGGCCCTGGCGCCGCGGCTCAGACATGAATTCAAGCGTCCCGGGTTTTATCTATTGCTCGGCGTGTTCGCTCTCTGCACGGTCCCACCGATCATGTGGAACGCGCAACACGCATGGGTCACGCTTGATCATCTGCGATCGCGCGGAGGTATCGACCACGGCTTTGGCTTGCGCCCGGCCGAGGTTCTTTCATTTGTAGGCGAACATTTTCTCGCATACTCGCCGTTTCTATTCCTGGCGCTGGCGTGGGGCGTCATTGCAAGCTGGCGACGGGTCAACCAGCAATTCAAGGTTCTGTTCCTGATGTGGTTTGGGCTGCCCGTGTTTCTCTTCTATCTTGTTCTTTCCTTGAACAAGGCTGCGGCGCCAAATTGGGATGGACTTGCCTTCCTCGGTTTCGGCCTTCTGGCAATTTATTATTGGTGGGAGCGTCTGGAGACGAGTGCCATTCTTCGGTTCGGCGCGGTCATCGCGATACTGGTTGGATTGACAATGAGCGCAGTGGCACTCAACACCGACTTGCTGCGGATCGCTGGGTACAAGTTGCAGCGAAGCGACCCGAGCAACCGGATGCGCGGTTGGAGAAGCGCAACGAGCGCGCTGGAAAAGATGCGCAACGACCTTGAAACGAAATCCGGTAAGAAGCTTTTCCTTATTGCTGACGCCCGCGACCGCGCATCGGAGATTTCGTTTTACCTGCGCGAGAAGCGACCGGAAGGACCCGGTCATCCGCCCGTTTACATTCCCGAGTCGCAGGACATGGTGAATCAATTCTCCTTTTGGCCGCGCTACGATGAGTTTGTTGAGTTAAAGCCGGGCGCGCAGCTGCCAGGGGGCGAAGTTTATACTGAAGAAAATGGGATCAATTTGTTCGTTGGACGCGACGCCCTCTTCGTTCGAGACGGCGAAAAACAACGCGCTCCGCACAACATCCGAGCAGCCTTTCAATCGATAGAGCTCGTGGGCACGATTTACGTATCGCGCTACGGGAAGCCGCTGCGGACCTGGCAAGTGTTTCTCTGTCGAAATTACCGCACGCTCCCATTATGAACGAAATGGCAAACTTGCGCGCATTCTCTGTTGTCGTGCCGCTTTATAACGAGGAAGCGAACTTACCGATTTTACAGGAAGAGTTGCGCGTCGCACTGAGGGGACTCGATTACGAGATCATTTTTGTCGACGACGGCTCGATCGATCGCACCGCGGAACGGATCGAGAGTGCGTCGAATATTCGCCTGATTCGTTTTGAAAAAAATGCCGGGCAAAGCGCGGCGACTTATGCGGGGCTCACAGCGGCGCGCGGAGCGACAGTGGTTATCATCGATGGCGATTTACAGAATGATCCCGCCGATATTCCAAAACTTCTCGCTGAAATTACACGGGGCGCCGATCTTGTCTGCGGGTATCGCGTGAGGCGCCGGGACACTGTGACAAAGCGACTGACGAGCCGCATTGCCAATGCCGTACGTAGCCGCTTCACGAGAGACGGGGTACGCGACACCGGTTGCACGCTTAAAGCGATGCGGCACGAATGCATCAGCACGCTGCTTCCATTCAAAGGCATGCACCGTTTCATTCCTGCACTGGTCAAATCGGCCGGGTATCGCCTGGTCGAAGTTCCGGTGAACCACCGCCCGAGGCGCTTTGGCCAAAGTAAGTACGGCCTCGGGAACCGCGCCCTGCGCGCTACAATCGATATGCTTGGAGTCCGCTGGCTGCTTTCCCGGCGATTGAATTATAAGGTTCGCGAGGAGAAGTGAACCATGAGACAGACGAGACGGATTCGACACACGACCGATGTGGCAAATCTCGCTTGTCAACTTAGACGCTCCCGCTAAGCTTGCCCTCCCGTACCGGGAATCTGCATGTCATTGGCCAATTTACTTTCTGTCGAGCAAATCATCCCTGAGATGAAAGCAACGGAGCGCTGGGCCGCTATCGTTGAACTGATCGATCTTCTTGTTGGCCTCGGCAAAATCAAAAAGGAAGATCGCGATCCCATTCTCACTTCGCTGAAACAGCGTGAGGAAACAATGAGCACAGGCATAGGGTTCGGAATCGCCATTCCGCATTGCTCTTCCGACCGGCTTGAAGAAGTCGTGGCTGCGTTCGGGAGATCGACGACAGGCATCGAGTTTGATGCACTCGACAACGCGCCGGTCAAGTTCGTCGTGCTTTTTATCGTCCCGAAAAACCAATTTCAAACGCACCTGCGCACGCTGGCATCGATCGCAAAATTTCTAAACGATCGCTCCGTCCGCGAGAGCCTGGCCAACGCAAAATCCGCCGAGGAAATTTTGTCGATCTTTCGCGATCGTTCGTAGTGACGCAGACAATCCTGTCTGCGAGAATCTGGACAAGCAAGCAGGATTGCTTGCTTCACAAAGACGCGAAGACAATTCGATGGAAACACTTCAATCACTTCTCGCAAAGAAGCTTTCCAATGCTTTGGTGACGGCCGGTTTGCCGGACGCAGGTGAATTAACGCAGGCAACCGATCCCCGCTTTGGCGATTACCAGACTAATGCTGCTCTGGTACTCGGAAAGCAGCGCGGCGAAAATCCGCGGGAAGTTGCGGAGAAAATCGTCGGGCATCTTCACGTTGACGATCTTTGCGAACCGCCAGCGATTGCAGGCCCCGGTTTCATCAACTTTACATTGCGTCCCGGCGTCGTTGCCGAAAAAACCGCCAGCATCCTAGGCGACGAAAGACTCGGCGTTGTGGAGACACAATCGCCGCGGCGGATCGTGATCGATTTCGGATCACCCAACGTGGCCAAGCCGATGCACGTTGGTCACATCCGCAGCACCGTTCTGGGCGATGCGCTTGCGCGTATCGCGAAGTTTCTCGGGCACGAGGTGATTCGCGATAATCACGTCGGCGACTGGGGGACTCAGTTTGGAATGGTCATTTACGGCTGGAAAAACCTCCTGAATCAGGGTGCTCTTCAGCAGGATCCGCTGGCCGAGATCGTACGCATTTATAAGGAGACGAACGCGCTGGCGGCCAGTGATCCGCAGGTCCGGGAGGCCTGTCGCCAGGAACTAGTAAAACTCCAGGCCGGCGACAAGCAAAACATCGACATCTGGAACGAATGCGTCGCCTTTTCCATGCAGGACTTCGAGCACGTCTACGAATTGCTAGATATTCATTACGACATCCAGTGCGGCGAAAGCTTTTATAACGATCGGCTCCCAGGTGTAGTCGAACGCCTGCTCAAATCCGGGATTGCCGAAATTAGCGACGGTGCAGTCGTCGTTTTTTTTCGCGATATTCCGGAACTGGCGGACAAGCCATGCATCATCCGGAAACGCGACGGCGGATTTAATTACGCCACCACCGATATTGCCACGATCGATTATCGCCTTGATGAGTTGAAAGCAAACACCGTTTGGTACGTGGTTGGCGCGCCGCAGACTTTGCATTTCAAGCAAATTTTCGAAATTGCCCGGCGACAGGGTTATCAAGCCGATCTTCGCCACATCACATTCGGCAGCATCCTGGGCGAAGATCGGAAACTGATGAAAACGCGTTCGGGCGAGAACGTGCCGTTGCGCGAACTGCTCGATGAAGCGTGCCGACGCGCGCGCAAGATTATCGATGAAAAAAATCCGGACCTGAGCGAGACGGAAAAGAACGACGTCGCGCAGAAAATTGGGATTGGCGCAGTGAAATATGCCGATCTGTCACAGTACCGAATGACTGATTACGTTTTTTCGTGGAACAAAATGTTGTCTCTCGAGGGAAATACGGCGCCGTATCTACAGAACGCATATGTGCGAATTCGCTCGATTTTCCGCAAGGCCGGCGAATCCGCGCCGAAAATTGACAACGTGGTTCTCGGCAGCTCCGCCGAAATCAATCTCGCAAAATGCCTGTGTCAGTTCGCAGAGATCGTTCCGCAAGCACTGAATGGTTTCCGCCCGAATATCCTGGCGAATTACCTCTTCGAGGTGGCGAACAGCTTCCATACGTTTTACGAAGCTTGCCCAGTTTTGAAATCGGAGGAACCAGCGCGCAGCTCGCGACTGGCTTTGTGCGGTCTTACCGCGCGGGTGCTCTATCGCGGCCTCGATTTGTTAGGCATCAAAGTGCCTGACAGGATGTAGCAGCGTTTTGTCATTCCAAGCGAAGTCAAGGAATCTCTGGAATCTCTGTTTGACCAAGCCATCGAAGGCGAAGATTGAAAGATGTCTCGACTTCGCTGGACATGACAAGGATCCCAAACTGCACCTACCGATTGCAATTCAATCGGTGGTTCACTTTTTCGCAGGCACGCGAGATCGTCCCATACCTCGATGCGCTCGGAGTAAGCGATGTGTATGCATCGCCGTATTTTCAGGCGAGCCCCGACAGCCTGCACGGCTACGACATCACCGACCACAACAAGCTCAACGCAGCGATCGGTTCGCGCAAAGCATACGATGCCTGGAGTGCGGAGCTGGGTGCGCATTCGATGGGCCAACTGCTCGATTTCGTCCCGAATCATGTCGGAATAGCGGAGCCGCTCAACGAATGGTGGATGGACGTGCTCGAGAATGGACCAAGCTCCAGATACGCGCCCTATTTCGACATCGACTGGCAGCCGCTAAAGTCCGATCTTCGGGATAAGGTTCTGCTGCCGATCCTGAGCGATCAATACGGACGCATCCTCGAGCGCGGCGAGCTGCAAGTGCGCTTCGAAGAGGGAACATTTTACTTGCTCTATGGCGACCGCAGACTCCCGATCGCTCCCGGGACCTATCGTTACGTTCTGGAAATCGCACTACAACTGCTCTCCGAACACAAAGAGGAAGATTTCTACGCGGAACTGCAAAGTATTCTGACAGCGCTCGAATATTTGCCAAAACGCACAGAGACCGATCCAAAACGCATCGTGGAGCGCATTCGTGAAAAGGAAATCATCAAGCGGCGTCTCGAACGTCGTTGCACTGAAGCGCCGCAAGTCCAACAGGCAATTGAGAAAGCACTGGCCCAAATCAACGGAGAGCCCGGCGACCCGCGGAGCTTTGATGCGCTCGACGAACTGCTCAATGCACAATCCTACCGGTTGGCGTTTTGGCGCGTCGCCGCCGAGGAAATTAATTACCGCCGCTTTTTTGATGTAAACGATCTGGCGGCAATTCGGGTCGAGCTGCCAGAGGTCTTCGACGCCATCCACCGGCTGACTCTGGAGTTGGTTAGCGCAGGCGCTGTGACAGGACTTCGCATCGATCATCCCGACGGCCTTTATCTGCCGCGCGAATATTTTGAAAAGCTTCAGCAGCGTTGCGCAAAGGCACTCGGAATTGCATTACCCAGAGACGGGCGCGCTATTTACATGGTGGCGGAAAAAATCCTCACCGGCTCCGAAACGCTGCGGAGGGATTGGCGCGTGCACGGCACTACTGGCTACGATTTTGCGAATCAAGTGACGCAGCTGCTGGTCGATTCCTCGGCCGAAACGGCGATCACAAAGATGTTCCATCGTTTCATTGGTCACTCCGTGCCGTTTGGACATCTGCTATATGCAAAAAAACTGCAGGTCATGAAACTGTCCCTGGCCAACGACGTCGATGTGCTGGGCAACACGCTGGACCGGCTTTCCGAGCAAAATCGATGGTATCGCGATTTTACGCTCGAGGCGCTGTCACGCACTGTACGCGAAACGATCGCTTGTTTTCCGGTTTACCGAACCTATCTGGCACCGGGACAGCCGGTGACTGAAGAAGATCGGCAGATTGTCGAGCGCGCCATCGCCGCGGCGAAGCGGCGGAATCCAGCAATGGAAGAATCGATTTTCAATTTTCTGCGCGATGTACTGCTCTTTCACTTTCCGCCAAACCTCGATTCCAAAGCGCGTGCCGAGCACACGCATTTCGTTTTGAAGTTTCAGCAAGCCACTGGGCCGATCATGGCCAAGGGGCTCGAGGACACTGTGTTTTATATTTACAACCGGCTGGCGGCGTTAAATGAGGTGGGCGGCGAGCCACAACAATTTGGGTTAAGCGTTGAGGCATTTCACGGGCGGAATATTAATCGACAGCGCAATTGGCCTGCGACGTTGCTCGCTACTTCGACACATGACACCAAACGCAGCGAAGATGTGCGCGCGCGAATCGTTGCGATTTCCGAAGTCCCTGAGCTGTGGCGGCGCTCCTTACAGCGATGGCGCGTGGCCAATCGGCGTTCGAAGCGAACGATTCACGACGCCGAAGCGCCCGACGCGAATGAGGAATACCTGCTTTACCAAACTCTATTGGGGACCTGGCCAATGCAGGCCGATGGCGAACCAATAACAACGGCAACGCCGGAATACATCGAACGAATTCAAGCATACATGGCCAAGGCCCTGCACGAAGCCAAGATCAATACGAGCTGGATTCGGCCAAATGAAGAATGGGATGCAGCGATGGGCGATTTCGTTGCGAAAATTCTTGATCCATCGCCGCGAAATAAATTCCTTCCGGTGTTCATTCCGGCCGCAAAGGAGATTGCGCGCCTCGGCGCGGTCAATTCGCTGACGCAAACATTGCTTAAGCTGACTTCGCCGGGCGTGCCCGATATCTATCAAGGGACCGAGATTTGGGACTATAGCCTGGTCGACCCTGACAACCGCCGCCCCGTCGATTACAAGCGTCGCCGTGAAATGCTGGAATCGCTGGCAACAGCCAATCCACGCGATCTTGTCCACACCTGGCCTGACGGCCGGATCAAGATGTTTTTAACGCGGCACGTCTTGCACTTTCGACGCGAGCACGTTGAGCTTTTTCAGCGAGGAGATTATATGCCGCTGACGTCGAGCGGCACATTTGCGGAATGCTGTGTCGCCTTCGCCCTACAACTGGCAGATCAATGGATTGTTGTAATCGCCCCCCGACTTTCTTCTCGCGTTGGTTTTCCGCCGATTGCTGAGAATTGGAAGGACACGACCATCGAGTTTCCCGAAACGCTTTCATTGAAGCACGCGCACGACCTTTTTACCTGTCATCCTGTTCCTCTGGACGATCGGCAAGTGAATCTCGCGGACGCATTGTCGACCCTGCCGTTCGCTGTGATCACAAATCTGTAGCAACGGCGCTGTGCGCCGCGATCTGTGGCGATGGTTCATGCAGAAACCGCCCACAGGGCGGTGGCTACAGGGATCGCTAGTGCCGCTGGAAAAGATCCACAAGCCATCGCGCAAAGGTACCGAAGTTGATGAGCAAATCCGCGCCAAATCCTGCAAACGTAATTTGCGAGGAGGCAAGGATGAGCATCACACTTAGCAGCAGCAGGTTCATCAAATAGATCACGACGAGCGAGAAGAATGTGCCCTGATCGCTCAGGTCGGTCTGATTTTTCGGGACCATCCAGCATGTAAATGTGAAATGGAACGCCCAGGTCACACCAATAACAGCGTAAAGCCATCGGCCATATGGCTGCATATTCACGAAAAGGCTGAGCGCGCCATAGACCGCGATCGCCAGAATGCTGTAGAGCGGAAAAAAATATGGAGCCAGCGCGATCCAAAAATTGGCCTTGTTTGTAACTACATGGCCACCGTCACGGCCAACGCGGAACCGGCTCACGCGTCCTCCCATCAACCAAACCCAGAGCGCGTGCGTCAATTCATGTCCGAAGACATAAACGAGGATCGGACGTGGAAGACCAAAAAAAGCAATCAACCAAAGCACCGCGCCGAGCGAAAAAAACCAAAATTCTTCGCCTGCCCAAAGCCGTTGCGTCACGGCTGCGCGCGCAAAAGCGGTAAAAAATGTCTGACTAAGGATTGCGCAAATCGGCAACAAGAAGATCGCAAAAACAAATTTCACCCAACGCGTCGGCACTGTGAGCGGGTCCCATACGTTAACCATTGTTCGTGCCCGCGCGACGTTGCGTACAACTTTGCGGCTGCGCTTGGAATTGCGCTTTCCGCGGTTGTTTGTCGATCTTCTGTTTCGTGCAGCCAAAGTTGCCGCAGATTACGCAGACTTAGCTCGCTAAAATCAAGACGGAATGGCGGATTGGGCGAAATAGCGCCGCCAAAATTCAAGACGGACGCTCTGCCTGCGGAGATTGAAGCGTTAATCAACAACCGCAATCACGCGCGACCCATGTATGCGCGGGTGCGGCTGTCGATCTTGATCGTTTCGCCTTCCTTGATGAAGAGCGGGACGTTGATGGTCATGCCCGTTTCCAAGGTTGCCGGTTTTGTCACATTGCTCGCGGTGTCTCCGCGCACACCTTCCGGCGATTCAATAACCTTCAAACTTACAGAGGCGGGCAGCTCGATCTGCACCGGTTTCCCCTCAGCGTAGAGGACCTGCACGGCAAGATTCTCCACAAGATAATCTTTGGCGTCGCCGATCAGATTCTCCTGCAACGTGATTGTGTCGTACGTCTCAGGATCCATGAAATGGTACCCGTTGCGATCCTTGTAACTGAATTCGAGCTGTTTCCGCTCGATCTCGACCAATTCCACCTTGTCGGTTGAACCAAAGCGAACGTCCGCGCTTTTGCCAGTGTTGATGTAACGGATGATCGCCTGGACGAAGGCGCGCAAATTTCCGGGGGTGCGGTGATGGACTTCGAGCACAATGGCAGCGTTGCCATTGTATTTAATGGCCATTCCTCTGCGAAGATCGTTGGCTGCGGGCATGATTGAACGTGATTACTTAAAAATTTAGAACGTTAAAACGCTAAAGGTTTCAACGTTGAGGGGGACGCGGAGTGTACACGCGCTCTCCGCGAGCGCAACTGTTTGGGTAGTGCGTTAGATCAGCTTCAACCGGGTGAGGTCCTGCGAATCAACGATGCCAACAGGCACACTGTCATCGTCAACCACGACCAGGTCGTCAATGCGATGGCGTTCCAGCAGATTTAGGACCTCAACGGCTAGCTTGTCTTTGTGCACCGTGACCGGGTTCAATGTCATCAGGTCTGCAACGAGACGCTGGCCGATCTTTGAATCGAACTGAAAATGGCGCACGAAATCGCCATGAGTGAAAATACCGAGTAATTTGTGACTTTCGTCGGTTACAACGGCGGCGCCGGCACGCACACCGGTCATTGCCTTCAGAACATCGCGCACGGGCGTATCAGTAGAAACAATTGCCATCGCTTCGCGTGGCCGCATCACCTGATGCACACGCATAAGCATGCTACGCCCGATCATCCCGCCGGGATGGAACTTGGCAAAATCCTCCTTGTTGAAGCCGCGCGCTTCCAGCAACACCATCGCCAGTGCATCGCCGAGCACCAGCATCACGGTCGTGCTCGACGTCGGCGCCAGATTTAGCGGACATGCTTCCTGCTCGATGTTTACGTCGAGAAACAGATGCGCATTCTGTGCAAGCGTTGATTTCGCATCGCCGCACATGGCAATAATCCGCACTTGGAAGCGAGCGATCGCCGGCAGAATCCGGAGCATTTCCTCCGTCTCCCCGCTTGCGCTTAAAGCCAGCACAACATCGCCGTCAGCGATCACTCCGAGGTCGCCATGCATTGCGTTCGATGAATCGAGCACTACCGCCGGCGATCCCGTGCTGGTGAGCGTGGCCGCGATCTTTGCCCCAACGTGTCCGGACTTTCCAACTCCCACGACTACGACTTTGCCCCGCGCATCGACCGCCTCCTTAATCAGTTCAACGGCTCGGGAGAAATTTTCGCCTAGACGTTCCCGCAACCGCTTGAGCTCAAAAATTTCTATGTCCAGGACACGTCCGGCCTTTTCAAGGTACTCCATCGAAGTATATAATGTGGGCAGGCGTTGAGACGGGCAAGTCCGCCCTAGGCGGGTTGCACGCCTCAAACGAAAGGAAAAACATGAAAACATTAATCATCGCAATGCTGGTTGCGCTCGTTACAACCGTGTGGGCACAAGAATTCAGAGCACCAATTGGCCCGCAAAAACCGGTGCGAGCAATGGCCACGCCGCCGCCGATCTCGGAACGTCCCGCGGTCGAGGGTGTCGTTCCACGAGGTTTTAGCAATGGCCGTAACCCGCTCCAGATGCTCAATCCCTGGGCCCCGGCGCGCTACGGAACGTGGATAGACAGCACCGCTTTCGATCCGAACCATCCGGGAAAATGGAACGGCATTAAGCTCTTCGAAATTGTCTTTTGATTTTGGAGAGTGAGCGCACGCGAGTTTGCGGCGTGCAATTACATTTTGTTTTCTCCCTGAGCGAACTGGGCAAAAAACTTTGCCAGCTGAGCACGAACCGCCTGAAACGAGACCTGCTCTAGCGCACGCTGCTCGGATTCTGCTACAATGGCGGCGCGCAAGTCAGCGTTCTTCAATAGATCGAGCGCCATCGAAGCAATCTCCGTGATCGTCCGGCCTTGGCCGCAAGTTTTTGAAAAAGCGATTCGTTCCGTCGCGCCGTCGCCGCCAACACAGGGGATTCGACAGAGGAGAGCGTCACCTGCTACCTGGCCTGGAACATGGCTGCGATCTAGTTGCAAGATGATCTTATGCCGCGCCACCTCGCGCAGATAATCTGCATACGATTTCCATCTCTCAATTACGCGCAGTTCCTTCGCCGGAATTCTCAGCTCGGCAAGCAAACGTTGCCCTTTATATCCATCCAGGTTAACAACGGTGACCGGTTCGCCTGTCGCGTCATACAGTTGGCGCGCGACCAGCAGCGCTGCGAAATGATTGCGCGATGCCACGTCCCATTCACGGGTCCCAACAAAGATTCCAGACTGCTCGTCCGGGGTCAGACAAAAGTTCCATCTTTGGTCTTCGATAGGATAAGGCGTCGGAATAAATGCTACGCGACGCAGGCTCCGACGAATGCTCTGGTAGATTTCCGCAGCTTCGGGAGTTGTAGCAATGCACCCGTCCGCTTGCGCCACGATTTTCATGAACCGCGATAATCTGGTGCGATTGCATAACTGTTGCGCGATCTGATGAAGTCCGGTCTCCTTTAACGAAACAACGACGGTGCGGCCCTGTTTTTTAAGGTCGGCCAAAGCGCGCTCTGAAGCGCGAAAATCGCCGCGCAAAAGCAGAAGCACCGGCGTGTCTTCCGCAGCGGCGCGACGCGGATTGTGATGAAAGGCTCCGCGCGTACAAGCGGCGAACGCGTGGAAGTTGATCGGCGGATGCGCACCTTCGCCTGGCGCAGGCGGATCGCGGAAATGTTGTTCCGGATCGTGCCCCCCAGGATTGAGAACGCTCAGTCGAAAGTTGTCCACATCGTGAGACGTCATGGTCTATGGCCCACTCGGAAACTCAGTGGCGGAAATAATGATGACGGAGGTCGAGTGACGAAAGACCAGGGAAGCATCAAAGCCCGAATTATGAAAAATGTTTTTATTGATCGGGTTCGCCTGGAGACGGCGTTGCCAATTTTAGGAGCCTTTGATCCTGGTCTTCCTGGTCCATGGGTTTAACCGGTATTGCGCGTCGGATTTCGACGGGTTTTTGATCCTGCGATTGGACCGGAATTGCTTTCCTGATTTCAGGGGTGGATTCCGCCGTTTGAGCATCGGATACGCTGTTGCTTCCGCTGACGTTCGCCGTTTTAGCTGCATGGTCACCGGCCGCACTGTCGGTCTTTTGATTTGCGACGGGTTCAGCTGTTGGTTGCGCCGCAGGCTGAGGTTTCAACGTTGGCTTCAAAGAATTGTAAGGGTCCTTATCGGCTAACAACGTAGGGCCCTTGATGGCAACTGGCGTGACCTCGCTCACGTCCACGGCCAATGCGGCCCGCGGCAAATCGCTGGACGAAAACAACCGTGCCAGGCGAGCACGCGGCTCACCGTGGACAGGGCAAGGCTGGGTCGGCAGTTGCGATGACGACCCAATTTCCATGTACGTGGTGCGGCGTTGAACAGTATCCCCGTTAGCCGTTTTGACGGCGTCATAACATTTGTCGGTGGCGAGCAAACCGGATCTCGAACAAATCTCGACCTGCTTCAGATTCGGGGGCCGCTTGATTTCGTGGGGTGGATAACGCTGAGCAGCAGCATTCATAACGTCGACCCAAACAGGGAGTGCAAGCTCGTGTCCGAAGGCGCCGCGATAAATCGGTTGAGGCTTGTCGAAGCCAGCCCAAACGGCGCAGGTGAAATTGGAATCATACCCTGCAAACAACGCATCCGTGAAATCGTAGGCAGTACCGGTCTTACCTGCTGCGGGGAACTTCTTCAGGCCAAATTGTGTAAAGGCAGCTTTTCCTGTCCCTGATTCAAGCGCATCTACGAGGCAGGAATGCACTTCGTATGCGGTTTCAGGCTTGATGACGATTTTCCGGATGCTCTCGCGTTGGGCATCCCAAACGAGTGTGCCGTCCTTTTCCTCGATGCGCTCCAAAATATGCGACATGTTTGGCCGCCATCCGCCGTTTGGAAATATGGTGTACGCGAGCGCAAGCTCAGCCAAAGTGACCTCGCTGCTCCCCAGAAATGTGGCCGGATACGGACGAAGAGGAGAATGAATGCCCGCCGCCGCACAAAGCTGCAACACGGGATCGACGCCTGCGCTCATTCCGATGCGAACGCTTGCGCCATCTTTCGATTTCGCCAGCGCTTGTCTGGCCGTCATCGCGCCTTCATAACGGTTCTCGGCGCTTTCTGGTCCCCATTCACCCAGAATTCCGGTTGTGCCACCGATCATGACTGCGCGATTATCCAATGGCGAATCTTCTACAAGGGACCCGGGATACATTCCTTTTTCAAACGCAGCAGCATAAACAAATGGCAACATCGCAGTCCCGGCAGGCCGGCGCGCCTGGAGCGCGCGATCGTATTGGTTGTGCTCGAAATCACGTCCGCCCACCAGCGCGAGAATATCCCCGGTTGCGTTATCCAGTCCGATGATCGCACCCTGGAGATACTCAGGTGCAGGTTGCTCCGACATTTTTCCACTTGCCTTGGCCTTGCGAAACGACGCCGCATACTGCGCGTACGTCTGGTGATTGTAATCGGGGCGTTGTTCGATTCCCTCGAGATTCCTTCGCAAGGAATCTTCGGCAGCCTTTTGCACATCGACATCGATTGTGGTGTGAATTCGATAGCCTTCGTTGATTGCGCGGTCCCATCCGACGGCGGCGATCACCTGCTGGCGAATGTAATCGACTGCGTAGGTCTGTCCCTGTGCGTTTTGCCGGCTACCCACAACGACTTCCTGGGCTCGCGCATTTCCGTATTGTTCGCGACTGATAAAGCCCATGTCGCGCATCCGATCGAGCGCGTAGTCGCGTGCTTCGCGTGAGGTCTCGCGATCGGTCCACGGCGATAATCTATTCGGACTCTTGATCAGTCCCGCGAGGGTAGCGCATTCTGCCAGCGACATCTCCCGTGCTGGCTTGCCAAAATATCCCCGCGACGCTGCTTCCGCTCCATACAGGCCGCCGCCGAAGTAGATTCGGTTCAGATACAGCTCCATGATTTTCTGTTTGCTGAAGTGGTTCTCGATCCGTTCCGCCAGGAATATCTCGAGAAACTTGCGGCGAAACGTTTTTTCTTTGAGCGAGAAACTGTTTCGCGCCAGTTGCTGCGTAATCGTGCTGGCACCCTGCCGCACATGTCCCGCCGTCAGATTTTTTAGCGCAGCGCGAATAATACCGAACGGATCGTATCCGTGATGCTGATAAAATTTTGCGTCCTCGACCGCAATGACTGCGTTGACGAGATCGGGCGGCAACTGCTCGTACGG
>JBEDUS010000390.1:0-18473 GCA_040414975.1 Candidatus Udaeobacter sp. | reverse complement strand
AAGTGGATGCCTCACGTCAGACAACACGGGTAAGCGCCAACGTCGCGGGGTTGCTCGGAACGATACGCGTTGCGCTTAACGACAATTTGCTCAAGCAATGCACGCTACCTGAAATTCGGGCGGTGATGGCGCACGAGATGGGGCATTACGTCCTCAACCACGGCGCAAAACTACTAACATACCTTGGAATTCTTTTACTCATCGGATTCGCACTTGCTCGAATTTTCTTCGATGCGGCGGTGAAGCGCTGGGGAGACAAATGGGGCGTGCGCGGTATTGGCGATCCAGCAGGTCTTCCACTGCTTGTGCTGATTTCTAGTACCTTGCTGTTTCTTGCCACGCCGATTCTTAACACGGTGGTACGCGTCACAGAACGAGAAGCAGATGCTTTTGGAATCAACACTTCACGCGAGCCTGACGGTATGGCAAAAGTCGCGCTCAAGCTCGGCGCCTACCGTAAACTCGATCCGACGCCACTTGAAGAATTTATTTTTTTCGATCACCCCAGCGGTCGCGCGCGCATCCGCATGGCAATGGATTGGAAAGCGGCAAACTTACCGGCTGGAGAATCGCGTGCCCCTGACAACCCGCGCGGGATTCAGTAAACGACGTGTCAGCATTTGAAAACTCCGCCTTATCCCGTTTCCCGCGGGTGCTGGGACGACGTTGCAGCGGTAAACGCGAATTTGCGCTTTCGGATCAGTATCAAATTTCGGATGTAAATGAGTGAGTTAGGGAGATAAGCGAGAATTCCGATCGGATCGCGCCGGAAAATGAAGTAAATGCACATGAGCAAGCTTCCGGCAATGCTCCAGTACCAGAACGAAACTGGAATTACGCTTTCGCCTTGTCGTTCTGACGCAAGCCACTGGACGAGAAAACGCATCGAGAAAAGAGCGTTCCCGATGAAGCCAAGGACCATGAGATAACTCCAGTCCAAGCCAAGGAACCGGTATTCTTTTCCGATCCAGGTGATAGCGATGAGTGCAGGTATGTTCATAGGTGGTTAATCCGATTCAGCAATTTCATATCGAATCTGTCTCGATTTCATCCAGCGAACCGCAAGCAGATCGCGGGACGACTTAAATACACGATTCCAGACACCGTAATGACTGGTTCCTGAGAATCGCGGGTTTGTTGAAACAGGCGTTTCAACGACACGGAACCCTTCCATCTTGATTAAAGTGGGAAGGAATCGATGAGCGCCGTTGAAGAATTTCACACGCGCGATGCATTCGCGTTTAAACACGCGGTAAGTGCACCCCGCGTCTGACACATTTTCACCGGAGAGTTTGTTGCGCACCCAATTTGCGATTCGCGATGATGCGATACGGATCCAGTTGTCGCCTTTCGACCGGCTCGCTGTTCGCGTCCCGCAAACACAGTCCGCGTCCTCGAGCGCCTTAAGCATAGCCGGCAAATCCCTTGGATCATTCTGCAGATCGGCGTCCAGTGTGGCGATGGATCGACCCCGCGCGACCTGCATCCCCGCCCAACTCGCAGCCGATTCACCGCAATTGAATTTGAAACGCTGAATGCGCAGCCGTTGATCGTTGGCGGCCAGCTGTTTCAACACGCTCCAGGATTCGTCCGTGCTGCAATCGTCGGTAATCACGACTTCATAATTCAAATCGAGGGGATCCATTGCTGCATGAATCGCTGACAGCAACGGACGCAAGTTCGCTTGTTCGTTGTGACACGGAATGACGAGGCTGATTTCCGGCGCGTTCATCGCTTGCCGAAAAATTCCAGAATTGAATCACAAACGAAGTCAACGTCCTCGAGCGGCAATTCGCCGAAAATGGGGAGCGAGAGAATCTCGTCCACAGCGGTTTCGGTTTCCGGAAGCTTTGGCAAGTCAGAATAAAGCTTCGTGATCGCCGGCTGTTGATGATTTGCGACAGGATAATGAATACCCGTACTGATTCCGTTGTTTTGCAAATGTTTTGCCAGAGCGTCGCGTCGCCCGGTACGGATCACATACATATGGTAAACAGCATGAGCCCATTCTTTCTCGATAGGCGTCTTCACTACCCCATTGAGACGCTCATTGTATCGAGCAGCAATGCGGCGCCGATGATCATTTAAGTCATCAACGTGCTGTAATTCGATACGACCGATCGCCGCCTGAATCTCATTGAAGCGACAATTGTAACCGACTAGCTCATGCACGTATTTTGTTTTGCGTCCGTGATTGCGTAGCATGCGAAGCACCTCCGCAAGCTTAGTGTCGTTCGTTGTGATGCAACCGCCGTCGCCGAGGACGGTGAGATTTTTCGAAGGAAAAAAAGAAAACGTGCCGGCAACACCTATCGCACCTACGCGCTTCTCGTTAAATCGCGCTCCATGAGCCTGAGAGCAATCCTCCACCACCCACAAGCGATGTTCCTGCGCAACGTGTAAAATGCGATCAAGATCTGCCGGATGCCCATACAGATGCACCGGAAGAATCCCCACGGTGCTTGGTGTAACCGATGCTTCGAGAAGCTCGACGTCCAGGCAGTATGTATCGTCAATATCGATAAACACCGGCTTCGCGCCGCAGTGGATCATCGGCTCGATCGAGGGAAATGCAGTATGCGACGGCACAAGGATTTCATCCCCTGGCTTCAATCCCATCGCCTGATGGAGAATGTACACGCCAGCAGTCCATGACGAACAGAGCACCGCATGCTTTGTGCCGATGTAATTAGCTAATTCTGCCTCGAAGGCTTCGCACTCCTTTGCCAGGATGTAAGAGCCAGACTCCAGGCTGCGCATCGCCGCCGCCCGGATTTCATCATTCAAGAAGACGCGCGAGAGCGGAATTTTTTTCACTTTGTCTACGCCTCACAATTTATTCGGCGATCTCGATCCATTTCCCCGTTCGCGCGGACTCCAGAGCAGCCTCCACTACGCGAACGGCATGGTAGCCTGCCCACCCATCGACCATGGACCAGGTCCGATTTCCAATCGAATCGATAAACGCTGCCAGTTCGGCACGAAGCGGTTCTTCCGGCGGAAATTCCAATTGATGCACTGTCCCTTCCAATGCCCTTGTCTCGCCTTCTGCAGTAACATGTCGATTTTCAAACGTCTTGATTTTGTACTGCGCCACATTGTAATCGCACACTGCAGAAGAATCAGCGCCCACGATTGTGAGTTCGCGAAATTTTCCCGGCATGTGATATCCCGCTTCCACCGTTGCAAGTACTTCATGCCCATTCTGGTCGAATTCCAAGGCAACTAACGATTCGTCATCCATTCCGCGCCCAAAAAAATCCCGCGTCACGGCATGAACCCGACGCGGTAACGTTCCGAGTAGAAAACTAAAGAGATCAATAAAGTGAATGCTGTCGGCAAACGTAACACCGGTATCCTGCCGGGGACGTTTGAAGCCGCTGAATCTGGCGCGCAGCATTTTAAGTTGACCAAAGCGTCTTTGGGTGATCGCGTCGCGCAGCCACAACGATCCCGGATCAAATCGAAAAATATGACCAACCTGCAAAATCAAACCGGCACTGTCCGCCAGCTCCGCCAGTATCTTTGCATCATTTGAAGAGAGACTAATCGGCTTTTCTACAAAAACATCTTTCCTCATCTCTAGGAGCTCGCGGCAGATCTCGAAATGTGTAGGCGCGGGCGTCACAACGACAGCGGCATCAACCCTTGGAAAGAATGAGCGCGCGTCCCCGGTACGATGACTTTCCGGAATGTCCGTCGAATTCAGCCGCCTTTGGTGATGATCGGATACAAAGAGCTCGATTGGCATCGACTTGAGAACGCGCAGATGATTCGCTCCCCAGCGGCCTACGCCAATGAGAAGGACCCGCTTTGCTTCGACATGAGTCATGTTAATCGTATGTGTCCGATGAAGCGATGCAAAGTCTGTCAGCAACGCCTGCCACGCGACAACCCCACATTTTGCACCTACTTGGTGCCTTTCAGCCGTGCAATTAACGTATCGGCCATTGCAGCGGGAGTCTCTGCAACGGCGATGTTCGCTGCCTTGAGCGCTTCGATCTTGCCTGAAGCAGTTCCTTTGCCACCCGAAATGATCGCGCCAGCGTGACCCATCCGCCGTCCCCGTGGGGCTGTCATTCCCGCGATGAAAGCCGCAACCGGTTTCTTGCAATTCTTCTTGATCCACTCGGCGGCTTCTTCTTCTGCCGAGCCGCCAATTTCACCGATCAAGATCATCGCGCTCGTTCCGGAATCCTCGTTGAACAGTTTCACGCAATCGAGGTGCGACAGGCCGCCGATCGGATCGCCGCCGATCCCGATACAAGTCGATTGACCGTAACCGCGCGAAGTGAGTTGCCAGACTGCTTCGTAAGTAAGTGTGCCGGAGCGCGAGACCACGCCGATCTTGCCCGGCTTATGGATGTACCCCGGCATGATGCCAATTTTGCACGCGCCGGGTGTTATGATTCCAGGACAATTCGGCCCGATCAACCGTGATTGCTTCCCACGCATCAAGGCTTTTACTCGCATCATGTCTATCACTGGAATTCCCTCCGTGATGCAAACGACGAGTTCTACTCCTGCACCCACGGCTTCAAGAATCGAATCAGCGGCTGCCGGAGCGGGCACGAAAACCATTGAGGCATTGCAGCGAGTCTCTCGTCGCGCCTCCCAGACTGTATCGAACACCGGCACCTTCCCATCGAACATCTGTCCGCCCTTGCCGGGAGTTACGCCAGCAACGACGTTCGTCCCGTAATCCATGCACTGTCGCGTGTGAAATGCCCCGGCGCTGCCCGTAATTCCCTGCACCACGAGGCGCGTGTTCTTATCAACAAGGATGGACATGATGAAAATGACTAATGACAAATGACAACGCTCGAAAGAATGAGGAAGTCGGGATGAGCAAAGGGAATTCCAGTACCGCCTTCGTCATTTGAGGATTCCGGTTGCCTTCCACATCCATCATTCAGGCTTCGTCATTTTTGCTTGCGTTTGTGAATGACCAGCTTGTTTCCGTCTGGATCGCGAAATTGCGCCATCCAGCACACAGGCGTTTCAGACTTTTCTATATCGAAGGTGACACCGCGTTCTTTAAGTTTGTCGATTGCAGCATCGATATTTTCCACCTCAAAAGCGATCGTCGTGCCATCGCGTGAAGGTTTCCAAGCTGGATGGCAGCCAACGCCGATTGTAGTTGGTCCGAGATCGTACTCGACCCATGCGCCACCCATCTGGGTTCGCGCAGGTTTTAGCTCGAGCGTCTCCTGATAAAATTTTCGGGCCCGTTCTTTGTCTGAAACAGCGACGGCGATAAATGCAACTTCCTTAATCATAGATCATGCCTTCTTTAGTTTGTGGATAATTATTTTGTTACCGTCGGGATCTTGTACGACAGCCATCCAGCATACGGGGCTCTCGATTCTTTCCTCGGCGAAGCAAGCATTTGCTTGTCTGAGGCTTTTGACGGCCGCGTCAAAATCTTCGACTTCAATAGCGACGCTGGTGCCGTTTTCGGACGGCTTCCACTGCTCGCCCACGCTGGCGACGGCCAGTGTGTCAGGGCCAATCTCGTACTCGATCCAAACACCTTCGCCATATTCACCCGAGACCTTGAGCCCGAGAGTTCCTTCGTAAAAGCCTCGTGCACGTTTCATGTCGGTTACTGGAATTCCTGTGAATGCAATCTTTTTCGCTTTCATTTTTTTTCTGCCGCCGCTTTGACCGCCTTTTGCGCGGCATCGGCCAAATCGTCAGCCGCAATGACAGCCAGGCCCGAATCCGCGATCAATTTTTTTCCTGCTTCGACATTCGTTCCCTCAAGCCTAACAACCAGCGGCACCGATAGCTTTAGCGTCTTCGCTGCGTTGATGATCCCCTGCGCAATGATGTCGCATTTCATGATGCCGCCAAAGATGTTGACGAGGATTGCCCTTACTTTTTTGTCGGCGATCAAAATTTTGAACGCTTCGGTTACCTGTTCTTCCGTGGCGCCACCACCTACGTCAAGGAAGTTGGCCGGCTCGCCGCCATAGAACTTGATGATGTCCATCGTAGCCATCGCCAGACCGGCGCCGTTCACGAGGCAGGCGATGTTACCGTCGAGGCCAATGTAATTAAGACCATGTTTCGAAGCTTCAACTTCGCGCGGGTCTTCCTCGGCGATATCACGCAGCGCCGCAATCTCTGGATGACGATAAAGCGCGTTATCATCGAAATTAAACTTCGCGTCGAGCGCTAGCACATCGCCTTTGGTTGTCACAACAAGCGGATTCACTTCGACCATCGAACAATCGTAGGCAATGAAGGTGCGGTATAGTCCTTCGAATAATTTCGAGGCATTCTTTAGCTGTGACGACGCGAAGCCAAGTTGCTTGGCAAGCTTCCGAGTTTGAAATGGTTGCAGACCCGCCAACGGATCGATTGGTTCACGAATGATTTTCTCGGGCGATTTCGCCGCGACAGCCTCGATTTCAACTCCTCCTTCGGTGCTGGCCACAATGACCGGGGCTGCTGTTGCTCGATCGAGCAGCACGGCAAAATAAATCTCGCGCCCGATGTCAGCGGATTCCGCCACGAGCACTCGGTTTACCTTGCGACCGGCTGGCCCGGTCTGGTGGGTAACCAGGATCTGACCGAGCATCTTCGCCGCGACTTCGCGCACTTCCGCCGGCGTCTTGCGCACATGCACTCCGCCTTTGAATCCGTTCGCGAATGTACCCTTGCCACGCCCGCCTGCGTGGATCTGGGCTTTGACGACTATCTCAACATCGCCGAGTTCGCGGGCGATTTGCTCCGCCTCATCAACTGTCGATGCGACCCTCCCTGGAGTCGTAGCGACATCGAATTTTTGAAGCAGTTCTTTAGCTTGGTATTCGTGAATATTCATCGGCAAGAAGCGGCGGTCTCCATCGCGCCGCTATCGACGCTGGGAAAAGCAATTAGCCTCTCGGGCGCCGATCAGCAACGGTTTTTCTCGTAATGTGCTTGCCTCGTCCGAATGAAGCGCCATCCCTCGCTTACATGAACAACCTCTCGAGAATAAGCATTTTAGCTTGTACTGCACTAACCATAGCTTCTCTTTCGCTCCACGCGGGCACCTCCCCACAAGAGAAAGCGTTTACCGATAAGTATAAGACTGCATTCGAAGGGAAAGACGCGGCGACGCTGGAATCGTTCCTTTACACGCAAGGCGCCGACCCAGCAATTCTTGGTTTCTACAAAATGATGCAATCTGGAGAAGCCGGGGAGAAAATATCCAGCATCGAGCTCGTCGATCTTACACCTGAGGACGCGAAAAAAGTGGCAACGCCGATGGATTCGCCGACGGGCGGCAAGATTTGCCTGACGCTGAAACCAAGCAAAAAGCTTGTCATCAAGGTCGAGAAAAAAGATGCCAACGGCAGCTCAACCAGCACCAGCGAAAAACTTATCGCAGAGAAAGACGGCAAGTTTGTTATTCCTGTGCCGGGACCATGTAAGTAATAGCTCGGGAGCATATCATACGAATGTGAATGCTGTCGCCACGGCTCTGTGCGCCGTGCTGATCTAGACGCCAAAGGGTGCAAGGTCACAGCTATTTTCGGCCGTCTTCGAAAAGTGTTCCCACAGTGCGTTGCTGCGCTGGAGGTTCGAGCGAATTCACGAAATTCCGAAACCTCTCGGAGAAAACTTCAGGGCGAAGCTTCCAATAATGAGTCATCCCTGACGCGGCGATGTAATGCCGGAGGAGCCAATGCCAGCCTTCAAACAGCTGTTTGTCCATCAATCCATAAACGTAATGAAAATGAATCGTCTCGAACGCTTTCAAGAACTGATAGGCAGCATGGAAAAAACGCGCCCGCTCTTCGACGGAAAGCGAGCCGATGTCTTCCAGGCCCACGCGCCAAATGCGTTCCAGTTCAGCGTTCTCCATTAAAGGTTTGGTCACGTCGCGCAGAGCCGAAGCTGCGGCGTCTTGCGTGGCAAGCTTGGCCACGCGGGTACTCCGATGCACTTGCAACGCGAGGTATAACACCGACAAAACGACAGCAATCGAACCGACCAATTGTGAGATTGCGCTAATCGCATCCCAATTCATCGCTGTGTTATACCACAGATGATTGGATAGTCGCTACTTCGGCTCTTCAGCGATTTTGAGAACGATCTTGCCGCGTGTGTGGCCGGTCGCGACTTCTTCCTGTGCTCTCGCCGCCTCGGAGAGCGGAAACGTTTTCGACACTATTACTTTGATTTTTTTCTGGTCGATCAAGTTCCCGATTTCGGCGAGCTCATCCGCATTGGGCTCGACACTGAGCGCTGCGCCGCGGATGCCGTGTTTGTCGAGCTCAGCCTGATTCGGTTGCGCAACAAGTGACACAATGATTCCGCCTTTCTTTACGACGCCGTAGGAACGCGCCAGTGTATCCCTGCCAACCGAATCGAGGACCACATCAACGTCTTTGGCGACCTCCTCAAATTTTTGCTTCGTGTAATCGATCGCCACATCTGCGCCGAGTTGCTTGAGCAGATCCTGATTGGCGGTCGATGCAGTCACAATCACCTTTGCGCCGCGTGCTTTCGCGATTTGGATCGCAAAAGTTCCAACTCCACCCGATCCACCGTGGATCAGTACGGTCTGGCCCTCGCTGAGCTTCGCGGTATCGACCAATCCCTGCCAGGCAGTCAATGCGACGATTGGCACCGCTGCAGCCTCGACGTAACTCAGCGACTTGGGCTTGGCTGCTGTGTCACGTTCCGTAGCCAAGGCATATTCCGCATAGCCACCCCCACCCTTGAGGCTCATGTACGCGAATACAGGATCGCCCGCTTTAAACTTAGCGATCTTGCTTCCAACCTTCTCAACAACGCCAGCAATGTCCGCGCCTGGAATTATTGGGAAAACGTCCTTTTCATATTTCGCAAACATTCCCGATCGAATCATAGCGTCGACGGGGTTTACGCCCGCAGCAATCACGCGAACGAGAATCTGATCCTCTCTTGGCTCAGGCTTTGGGGACGTCTTCGTACTTGAGCACCTCCGGTCCGCCGTATTCATGGGCGACAATCGCCTTCATCGGCTTGGATGATTGCGCAAACAATGAACCTATGAATGTCGGCAAAATCGCAAGAAGAAGGCTTAACGTTTTCATTCTGGAGTCAGCGCGTGATCGCCGCACTCGGATAAGTAGAGGACTTGAATCCAGTTCTGCCTTTCGATACCGCCGAGTTTACTGAGCTTTAACAAAAGTGTGCAAGACCGCCTGCCATTTTCCGCCTCGTTTATTCCACACGGTAGCGGCGTAATAGGTCCCGGATGTGTCACGACCGGACGAGGTGGATTGGGTAGTAACTTTGTATGTAGCCACCGCCGTCTTTGGATTTAGGAGCGCCACTTTCATATCGGTGAACGAGTAGTTGCTCAGATCAGTCTTCTGCATGTCCTCAATTTCGGCGTCCGCATCTTTGACTCCTTCCGCATCGATGGCGCTGAACTCGGGCGCCAGATGCTCCCTGAAGGACTTCGCCTGCTTATTCTTAAATTCGTCTGTGATCGATTTTTCCAGTTTCACAATTATCGCCTCTTTTGTAGCAGACCTGATCGCCTTGAATGGAGTCGGAGTCGGGCTCGGACTTTCCTGACCGGAGCAAATGAAAGCCCCTGCTAACAAGCTGAAATAACAAAAGATGAATTGTCTTTTCATAGGAGATTCTTAGGACGGTGGAATTGCCTGGTCGAATCTTTTTTCGATTTCTGAATTCACCCTTAGCCTGTCGGGTCTTTAGACGGCTGGAGGCGATGGCGGTTCGGGCGGCGGATTGGGCCCGGCTGCCATTGATAGCGGCGCAGGCGGCGCGCCTGACAGGATCGGCAGAAACTCCGGCGGCATAAAAGACGCCCACACATCGTAATCCGGACCGAACTGCCGAAGAAACACAAGTGAAAACGAGCGAAGCAAAGTAAACAACGGCAGCAAAATCACGGTCCCGATATAAGGAAACGCGGCGATGCAGCAGGTAGCACACATCGCGAAGCAACTGATCAGTCCAGTAGCGATCGCAAGAACTATCAGAAACAAGCAATAGAGAAGAATCTCCCCAGGATGCGCCCCGATTAATGAGACCGCTGCCCGAAACGCTTCATAGGCTCGACAACGACGTCGATACATCACCGGCACCATGAAGCTTGCGATCAGCGCCCAGGCGATGATCACAAACAGCATCACGAATATCCATGCGGCGATCACCAATAGAGCGTAAGTATCGGGGCGATCACGGTGCAGATACAAATCGTAACGGCCTTTGATCCCTGCGATAATCAGCGGCACCGCGAGCAACGCTGCGAAAACGAAAAACACAAAAGCAATCAGTAAGGAGAAGAGGAAATAGCTGTTACCCTCTTTCTGAAATGCGCGCCACGGTTCGGTAATTGCGCCGCGGTTCTTTACAATGCAGTCGATAAACATGAAGCGCCCGCGCGCTCGCAGCCAGGCAAAGAGGACAATCAGCGCAAGGACGAGAAAAATTAGAAAAGAAATGCCAAACACCAGAATTGGATGCGGAATCTGGCCGATCGCGTTATTTACCTTCTGCATTTCTTCGCGGCGATTGAACTGATAGTTGAAACTCCTGCCGGCGTTACCCAGGTTCCCCAGCCACGCCGCAAAGCCAATGACAAACCATTTTTTCAGATCGAACGGCTGAAAAAGGATCTTCTTCATCAGCTCGAATGCTTCACCAAACGGCTTGAAGATCTCGATGGTGGGTTCGGTCCCATTCATGCATGGGATTCTGAAACGTTCTCAACCGAGTGATCAAGCTCGCTGTTGAGGCAACCCTTCGCCCCTTATTGCTTGCTTAACCCGCGCCGTCGCGTTGTTTCACGCGATCTTGAAGAGAAAAACGAGGATAGTGAACGTTCGACTATGGATACCAGCGACACGGTGAGACTCGTCAAACGCCGTTACCCAATTGGCGCCGAACTAATCGGACCTAATCGAACCCACTTCCGCGTCTGGGCGCCAAAGGCGCAACGTATCGATCTTGTGCTGGAGGACAGCCCGCCGAAAAATTCAAGGCAACGGCTAGAGCCTGAAGAAAACGGATACTTTTCGGGAGCTGCCAGCGTCGGCGCGGGCGCTCGCTATCGGTTTCGGGTAAACCACAATTTTTATCCGGATCCAGCATCGCGTTTTCAGCCTGACGGACCCCACGGTCCTTCGAGTATTGTCGATCCGAATCAGTTCCGATGGACCGATTCGCACTGGCCGGGCATTCCCTTGAAAGGCCAGATCATTTACGAAATGCACATCGGTACGTTCACAAAGGAAGGAACGTGGCGTGCTGCAGCCCAGCAACTGAAGGAGTTGGCGCGGATCGGAATCACTGTGATTGAAATGATGCCGGTCGCGGACTTCCCCGGAAAGTTTGGCTGGGGATACGACGGCGTCGATCTTTTCGCTCCTTCGCATTTGTATGGAACTCCGGATGATTTACGCAGCTTTATCGATCGCGCGCACTCGTTAGGGCTGGCCGTAATTCTTGACGTCGTTTATAACCACTTCGGGCCAGACGGAAATTATCTCGGCGCTTTTTCTGGTGATTATCTGATTCGCGAAAATGAAAATGAATGGGGCGACACGGTTAATTTCGATGGACCGAATTCCGGACCGGTCCGCGAGCTTTTCATCACCAACGGACGCTATTGGATCGAGGAATATCATTTCGATGGTTTTCGCTTCGATGCGTTGCACGCCATCCGCGATCGGTCCAGCGAGCATATCATTGGCGCGGTCGGGCGCGCGGCACGCAAAACGGCTGGCGCGCGATCGATCATTCTGATCAGCGAGAACGATCGACAGGAAGCCAGGATGGTGCGACCTCGCAGCGAAGGCGGTGACGACCTGGACGGAATGTGGAACGACGATTTTCACCATAGCGCCGTGGTTGCGTTAACCAATCGCAAGGAAGCCTACTATGACGATCACAAAGGTGCGCCACAGGAATTCATTTCTGCCGCCAAACACGGTTTCCTTTATCAGGGTCAGGCACTCTCGTGGCGGAAAGAATTGCGTGGATCTCCCGCTTTTGGCATTGTTCCAGAGGCGTTCGTTTGTTTCATCGAGAACCACGATCAAATCGCAAATACCGGGCTGGGCGAACGAGTCCGTTTTCAAACTTCACCTGGGCGTTATCGCGCGATGACCGCTCTTCTCTTACTCGGGCCCTGGACGCCGCTGCTGTTTCAGGGAGAGGAATTCGGCGCGTCCAGCCCGTTCATGTTCTTCGCTGACATAGGCGATGTTTCTGTGCGCGATGCTATTCGCAACGGCCGAGCCGAATGGCTGGCGCCGTTCCTATCGGTAACCGAGGAAGAAGCACGGAAAATTTTACCGGCACCCGACGATCCGGAAGTATTCGCTCTCTGTAGACTCGATTTCTCCGAGCGCGAAAAAAATCGCCAGCTTTACGATTTGCATATCGACCTTTTGAAATTGCGACGGGAAGATTCGCGCTTTCACCAGCAAGTTCCTGGCGGCCTTGATGGCGCTGTCTTGGGATCGGCGAGTTTCGTTCTCAGATATTTTTCTAACGACGACGATGACCGCCTCTTGTTGGTCAATTTCGGCGAGCACCAGGTGCTGCATCCGGTTTCAGAGCCTTTGCTTGCGCCACCAGCGAGTTGTAAATGGGAAACCCTCTGGACGAGCGAGTCTTCCCGTTATGGCGGAGAGGACATCGTTGTGAGCGTAAGCCAAAGCCAATGGCGTCTGCCGGCGGAATCGACAGTCGCGCTGCGACCAATAAAATAATGCCCGCTGTCTAGCGGAGTCGTCCGCGCGTATGCGCAATCGGTAAGTTCCTGGGTTGCGGAAGGGCAGCGGAAAGCCCAGAAATTGGAAGGAGCTATCCCAACACTAAATGTACGGTTGAAAGAGCAGGCGGCAAAGATTGAAAAAGTGAGCGCGCGGCTGAAGGTGAACATGGTGAGCCTGCAGATCGTGAGCAGTCAATAGGAGGGCGCCGTCGGCTACCACCAGGAGACCGACGTCAAGTCATTTGCCTCGATTCGCGGATAACAATCAAACCTTGCGTCCGAATTTCTTCTCTAACTCGGTAAGCGAAATCTGGATCATGGTAGGCCGCCCATGGGGACAGCAATAAGGCAAATCACAGTCGAGCAGATCGCGAACCAGTTTCTCTATCTCGGGGTAGCGCAGCGGATCATTGGCTTTGACGGCGTGCCGGCACACCGTCTTGGCGATCATCTCCTCGCCCAGGCGCATCGGTGAGGCGCTGTTTCCAGCGTTCTTTAGGTCGTCAATCACTTTGCGCATGAATTGCGCCGGATCTGAGACGTTCAAAAAACCAGGGAGACTATCAATTTTGAATGTGCCTGGCCCGAAGCTCTCAATGCCGATTCCCATTTTTTGCAGAATCGAGATGTTGCGTTCGATCCAATCGGCATCGCGCGGTGGAACCTCGAACGTCTGAGGCAGGAGGAGCTTTTGTGTAGGGACTCCTTGCTCTTCCATTCTTCGACGCAACTCTTCGAAGAGAATCCGCTCGTGCGCCGCGTGCTGATCAACGAGGACGAGTCCGTCCGCGTTTTCCATCAAAACATAAAGCTTGCTTAACACACCGATGATCTGGAATTGCTGCTGCGCCGCGAGGCGTTGCGACCGTTGTGAGGTAAGCGCGTCATCTGCCTGATCAAGATGAGGAGTTCGGAGCCCCGAAAGGGCATGGGGCTGCCTTGCAGGCTTCGGAGCTTGTTGGGTTTTGCCGGGGTCAACGACCCCTGCGACAGAGGCGGCTCCTGCTACAGTTGGACCCAGGTGTGGTAGCTCGCGATCGGATTCCTGCGGACCTGCTACCTGAGGTCGTAACTTAAAGTCGGGAGCTGCTTTTCCTGGACTAGCTGCGGGCGTAATCAGGGGCGCCCGGAATTTTTCCTGCCAGGCCACGCGGCCGCTTTCCAAGGTTTGCTGAATAGAATGAACGATTGCTTCCCGAACTGCAGTCGGATCGCGAAAACGGACTTCGCGCTTCGCCGGGTGCACGTTTACGTCGACGGCCGCGGGATCGAGCTCCAAAAATAGAAACGTAACCGGATACTGGCCTTTCATCAGAGCAGTATGATAGCCCTCTCGAATAGCCGCTGTGAGAAGCCCGCTTTCAATAGCACGTCCGTTTACAAAAACGAGCTGTTGCGTCCTGGTTTGCCGGCTTAGTCCTGCGCGCCCAATAAACCCGGCTACGAGAATCTTACTTGAAGGAGCAGAGTTTACCTCAACCAGCTTCTCCAATAACTCGATACCATACAAATCCCGGATTCGATCGCTCAGTGTTATAGCAGCTGGTAACTGGAATAACATGCGGTCGTCTCGTAATAACGAAAAGCCGATTTGCGGATGGCTGATTGCCTGCAAATGAATCTGATGTTCGATGTTACGACTCTCGGTATTTTCGGACCGAAGAAACTTTCGGCGTGCGGGCAAGTTATAAAAAAGTGAGCGCACTTCGACTTGCGTACCCGGTGCTTCCCCACCGTCGCGCACGATCTCAATTTTGCCGCCGTTGACGACGATTTCGGTTCCTGCAACGGCCCCAGCCTCTCGAGCAGTCAGGCGAAAACGAGATACACTGGCGATGCTTGGCAATGCTTCGCCGCGAAATCCAAGTGTAGCTACAGCTGCCAGATCGGCAGCCGACCGAATCTTGCTAGTGGCGTGTCGCTCCAACGACAGCAGCGCGTCATCGCGATCCATACCGCACCCGTCATCGGCCACCCGGACCAGAGAGATTCCGCCGCGACGAATGATCACGTCAATTTTGCGAGCACCAGCATCGATGCTGTTTTCGACCAGCTCCTTTACCACTGACGCCGGGCGCTCCACCACTTCGCCGGCGGCTACCTGGCTGGCTACGGTCTCGGGCAAGAGTCGAATCCGGCTCATTTTGTAATTAAATTGTAGAATCCAAAGCGCCGATTGCGAAGAAAAAGAGCGAATCCATTTAATGTCTTGTTCTTTTGAAAGATATACAGCAACGCTGAGTTTCTCGCGCCTTTAGGGGTTGTATCTTGCCATCGTCTTACGAGAAGCCGGCCACCTTTCGCTAATTGCCCAAGGTGGAACCGGTTGTCTTGCGCGGGTTGAGAAAATGCGTAGCGATCAGGCTGTTTTGACTTGATTACGCTGCAGCCGTATTTTGTGGTCGCATGATTAATGTCACGGACAACGCTGTTCAACGGCTCCAGAGTCTCCTTCCGGCGAAGGAAGGGAATTCTCGAAAGGGTCTTCGCGTCCAGGTTGCCAAAGGCGGCTGTTCAGGCCTGCATTATGAGATGACTCTCGACGAAAAAAAGGATGGCGATGCCGTGGTGGAACGCGATGGAATGCAGTTTTTTATCGACGGCGAAAGCGTTCCGTATCTTCAGGGCGCGACCCTGGATTTTAGCGGTGGGTTGACCGGCACCGGTTTTCGGGTCGTTAATCCAAACGCATCGCGCACCTGCGGATGCGGTTCGTCGTTTGAAACGACACAATCAGCTTGAACCCCGATAACCTTCTCGCGCTGGCCTGATGGACCATGGTTTTTATCCCTACGACGAGCCCTACGCTCGCCCACGACGACGCATCAATTATTTTGCCTGGACGGTCGCCATTTTGCTTCTGACTGGGTTCGCGTTGGCCGCATGGCTGGGTAGTTTTTACATCTTCAGCCAACCGGAACGCCCCGACAGTTACCGCATCTTACAAAGGCTGCACAAGATCGAGCCGCCGAAGCGTTTTGAGCTGACTGCGGCTCCCGCGGGTGAATTTCTAAACTCGAAGCAACTCTACGAGCGCTACTCCGAAATGGGCACCGCCGAACTCGCAAGAACGAACAGCGAGCTGGCGCGCAATTATATTCGGAATTATCAGACGGTACGCGGCCTGGTTCCGTATGTCGTAGGCAGATACAAAATTGTCGCAGCACGGGAGCTCGGACCGGGCGATGTGTTTACCTCCGGCATGGTGGCCTTAACCCACGCTGTCGACAACGGCGAGTTGCTGATGGAACACCTTTACCCGGCGAATCCGGAGGCACTGCCGCTCATGAAACAGACGCTAAACGTCGGATTGGAAATCAAGCTGGAGCGTTCCCATGACATTTCTTCGGTACTTCATGCCGAGCGATTGGTCGACGGCCGGATCATGATTACTGCCGTGCCGTTGCTTTACGGAAGCTATACGGTCACACGTGGTCTTGGGACGTTTCGGCTCGAGCCACCGCTCAGTCTTAACCTGGCGGCAGGGTGGCCATTATTTAAGACACCAGAACGCAGGGCGATTGAACAACACTACGCAGAGAAACAGCAAAAAACGGCAATAGCGCAGGGCGGCCCGATTTCCATACCCGGCATGAGCCCTAGCGCGACGCCTACGGCTGCACCGAACGAGTTGGTGCGCGTCGAGCAAGCGATTCCCATTGGAACACCGCCGATTGCGCCAGTCATTGCAAAGAACGAAAAGCTTGCTAAGCCCACGCCGCCGCCAAAAGGCAGACGATGGGGCAAGAAACAGAAACTCGAATCTCCTGCTCCCGCGTCGACTCCGGCGCAGCCAGTGATTGCTCAGAAACCTCCTGCTCCAAGTGCGACGCCTTTCACTGTTGCATCTGCGGTGCTGCCATCAAACGTTCCTGCAGCTACACCAGCGCGCGCCGCGATGACGCCCACTGCTCAAGCTCCGGCGGTCGCCCAGGTCCCGTCCGTTCCATCTCCAACGCCAGTGCCAGTTCTACCAGCTCAGCCCGTTCCTGCGGATTCTTCCAATGTAGCCTTGGCCTCAAACGCAGGCGGCGGCAGTTGGAGAACATTTCCGCCGGGCAAAATGCCGCTCGGTCGGCTGATAGGAACAAACGACCTGCGAGATGTTGCTGAACATGGGCTCGCGGGCGAACGCGTTTATTTGAAGGGCCAATTCGTCGTGAATTTTTCCGATGCCAACAAGGCCGTGCTACGTCCGCGCACAAAGTTAACGGATAAGGTGCTACACTTGGGCGGGGGTTCTTCTACACGTATCATTGTCGAATTTCCGGCCGGTTATTCGCCACCGCGACAAGGGGCGGAAGTCAACCGCGATGAGCTGCGTCCGTACGAAATCACCGAAGTGCGCAAACAGGAAGACGGACAGCTAAACGTCTTTGTGCGCGAAATCATGCAACCGAATTAGTCGGTTGCGACTGCGGTCAATCGAAGTATTTCCTACTCAGTCCGCGATCGCAGAATTAACATGCCATCGCGGATTTCAATCGTGCCGACACCGGAGCCGTTTCGATAGTTAGCAAGATAATCTCGCAATCGTTTCGAACGATATTTCCAATTCAGTAGGTCACTCGGAAGTAGCTCGCCGTTTACACTGATTCCCCCCACTTGCGGATTCTCCAGCGACTCCGCGCCTTTTAGTGCGACTGTGATATCCCCGTTAAAGTAATAACCGGGTCGGCCGATAAATCCTTCAAGCGGCACACTCGCCTGGAAACGCAGACCGTTCCCATCAATGGAAGCAAAGATCTTACCGCGTGCGTCCGGGTTAGTGGCAATCAAGGTGTTGAGGTCATCTGCTGTCAGCTCCAGCTCGGCCGGCTGACCTGCCCGCGCTTTCTGCTCGAAGTCTTCGCAACGTTCGTGGACGGATTGAATTTGCGCGTCAGAAGGTGTGAACTGTGGTACCGACGCAGGCGCGTCAGCAATTGCATGTGCCTTATTCAGCCAATAAAGGCCGTAGAGAATTGCCGAGTGACGGTGCAAGCCCCAATACATCCCCGCAAAACAAGCGAATGCCAAAACGATTGCAAATATGCAAAGGATGAGGCAGCCGCGAGCGAAACAGCCCAATCCCCTTCTTGGCGGCGGCGCGTCAACCCAACCGTTCATACGTTCCGTCGCGACTCCGCATCGAGCTTCATTTGCGCTTCCATCAGCTTGTCATAAAGCGCACGTAGCCCTTCACCAAGCACACGCGTTCCGGCGAGCATCGGCATAAAGTTCGTGTCACCGCTCCAGCGCGGAACGATGTGAATATGTAAATGGTCCGTCACGCCTGCGCCGGCGCATTCGCCCAGGTTCAAACCAATATTAAAACCCTGGGCCTTTGTCGCGGCGCGCAGAAGCGTCTGTGCATGGCTAACCAAATTCCAGAGCTCGACGATTTCATTCTCGCCAAGCGCTGAAAGTTCAGACGTTTTGCGATAAGGCACAGCCATCAGATGGCCCACCGTATACGGATAGCGATTCATCATCAGGAATGCATTCTTCCGCCGCGTAATCACCAAATGCGCGGCGTCATCACTAGTCCGTGCTGCCTCGGAAAGAAAATTCAGGTCGCGGGGGTCTTTCTGGAAATACTCAACCCGCCACGGCGCCCAAAGCGTCTCTAGCTCTTTCTTGGGAAATTCTTCCGCGGCCATATGCCAGTCCCGCACGAGAGTAAAATCACGCACGGGAAAGTCGAGCGAGCATTTCCAGTTCTCCTTTTGTCGTTCTGGACGGAGTCCTGGAA